>JAJPIR010000143.1 GCA_021324675.1 Actinomycetota bacterium | reverse complement strand
CGGCGAACTACCTTGCGGTGGGCCAGATCTACCTGCTGGATAACCCGCTGCTGGTCAAGCAGCTGTGCCCCGAGCACATCAAGCCGCGGCTGCTCGGGCACTGGGGCACTACACCGGGTCTGACGTTTCTGTGGGCTCATCTGAACCGGGTGATCGCCGCCCGTGACCTGGATGTGCTGTTCGTCACCGGTCCCGGGCATGGTGGCCCAGCGGTGGTGGCGACCGCGTGGCTGGAAGGCACCTATTCCGAACGGTTCCCGGACGTGACCCGGGACAACGACGGGATGTGCCGGTTGTTCCGGCAGTTTTCCTTTCCCGGTGGGATCCCCAGCCACGCCGCGCCGGAGACGCCCGGCTCGATCCATGAGGGCGGTGAGCTGGGGTATTCGCTGGCTCACGCGTACGGCGCCGCGTTGGACAACCCTGGGCTGCTGGTCGCGTGCGTGATCGGTGACGGGGAGGCGGAGACCGGGGCGCTGGCAGCGTCCTGGCACGCCAACAAGTTCCTCGATCCGGTGACTGACGGCACCGTACTGCCGATCCTGCACCTCAACGGCTACAAGATCGCCAATCCAACGGTGCTGGCGCGGATCCCGGACGGTGAGCTGCGCGCGTTGCTCACCGGCTACGGGTACGAGCCGTTCGTCATCGACATCAACGCAGGAGACGAGCCCAAGGCCGCGCACCGGCGGATGGCCGCGGCCCTGGACCGGATCATTGATGCCATCACGGGTATCCGGGATCGGGCCGCCCGCGGCGAGTGCAGCCAGCGGCCGCGCTGGCCGGTGCTCGTGCTGCGCAGCCCGAAGGGCTGGACCGGACCGTCCGAGGTCGACGGGGTGCCAGTCGAGGGCACCTGGCGGGCGCATCAGGTGCCGCTGGCCCGGGTCCGGGAGGATCAGGAGCACCGGGCCATGTTGCAGCGATGGCTGCGGTCGTACCGACCCGAGGAGCTGTTTGACGGCGACGGCCGCCCGCAGCCGATCGTGGACGGGGCGCTGCCGCCCCCGTCACGGCGGATGAGCGCCAGCCCGCATGCCAACGGCGGGCAGCTGCTACGACCGTTGCGGCTACCCGACTTTCACGAGCAAGCAATGGCCGTGCCCAAGCCTGGCGCAGTCACCGCCGAGGCCACCTTCGTGCTGGGTCAGTGGCTGCGAGAAGTAATAAAGGCCAATCCGAGCAGCTTCCGTCTCGTCGGCCCGGATGAGGTCGCCTCCAACCGCTTGCAGGCGGTGTTCGACGCCACCGACCGCCAGTTCGAGGGCCAGCTGCTGCCCACCGACGAGCACCAGAACCGTCACGGGCGTGTCCTGGAGATCCTTTCCGAGCACATCTGCCAGGGCTGGCTGGAGGGCTACCTGCTCACCGGCCGCCACGGGCTGTTCACCTGTTACGAGGCGTTCATCCACATCGTCGACTCGATGGTCAACCAGCACGCCAAATGGCTGAAAGTGAGCCGGCAGATCCCCTGGCGGCAACCGATCGCATCGCTGAACTACCTGCTCACCAGCCACGTCTGGCGCCAGGACCACAACGGGTTCTCCCACCAGGACCCCGGCTTCATCGACCACATGCTCAACAAGAAAGCCGAGATCGTCCGGATATACCTGCCCCCGGATGCGAACACCTTGCTGTCCACCATGGACCATTGCCTGCGCAGCCGCGACTACATCAACGTCGTGATAGCCGGCAAGCAGCCCGAACTCCAGTGGCTTGACATCGACGCGGCAGTGGCGCACTGCCAGCGCGGTATCGGTATCTGGGACTGGGCATCCAACGATGCCGCGACCGAACCCGAGGTGGTGTTGGCGTGCTGCGGCGACGTGCCCACCGTCGAAACTCTCGCTGCGGTCACCCTGCTGCGCGAGCACCTGCCCCAGCTGCGGGTCCGCGTGATCAACATCGTAGATCTCATGCGGTTACAGGATCCCACTGAACATCCCCACGGCTTGCCGCACCGCGAATATGACTCGCTGTTCCCACCCGAAACCCCAACGATCTTCGCATTCCACGGCTACCCATGGCTGATCCACCGGCTGACCTACCGCCGCGCCCACCACGATCACCTGCACGTCCGCGGCTACAAGGAGGAAGGCACCACGACCACGCCGTTCGACATGCTCATGCTCAACGACCTCGACCGCTTCCACCTCGTCGCCGACGTCATCGACCGGGTGCCCGCACTGACCGTGCGCTACGCCGCGTTGCGCCAGCACATGCTCGATGAGCGGCTGCGCTGCCGCGAGCACACCCGCCGCACGGGCGAGGACGCTCCCGATATCCGCAACTGGTCCTGGTCAGGTTGACCGACCATGCGGGTATTGGTGGTCAATGCGGGTTCCAGCAGCATCAAGATCCGCCTGCTGGATCCGGCCAACACGCTGCTGCACGAGGTCGACCTCGACGCTAACCGCGGGCAACCGCAGCCGGGCGCGGTGGCGGCGGCACTCACCAGCGTCGGGCCGATCGATGCGGTCGGGCACCGGGTAGTGCACGGTGGAACGTGCTTCACCGGGCCCGTGGTCGTGGACGCCGCCGTGCTGGCGGAGCTGGAGCGGCTAGTTGCGCTCGCCCCGCTCCACCAGCCGCCGGCACTGGCCGCATTGCGCACCACTCTGGAGGCGCTACCCCACGTCCCTTCGGTGGCGTGCTTCGACACCGCCTTCCACACCACACTGCCACCAGCCGCGGCCACCTACGCCATCCCCGCGCACTGGCGCGCCGATCTCGCTGTGCGTCGCTACGGCTTCCATGGGCTCGCCCACCAGTGGGCCGCCCACCGGGCCGCCGAAGTGGCCTCGCCCTCGGCGCGGACCGTGGTGGCGCATCTAGGCGCCGGGGCGTCCCTGTGCGCAGTGCGCGAGGGCTGCTCTGTCGACACCACGATGGGCTTTACCCCCACCGCCGGGCTGGTGATGGCCAGCCGCTGCGGCGATCTCGATCCCGCCGTCCCGCTCTGGCTAGTGCAGCACGCCGGCATGACCGCAAGCGACGTCGCGACCGCACTGGACCATGACTCCGGGCTCGCCGGACTCGCCGGCACGCCAGACATGCGTGCCGTGCTGGCTGCCGAGGATTCCGGTGATGTGCGCGCGGAGCTGGCCATCGCCGTCTGGCTGCACCGGCTGCGCGGCGGTATCGCGGCGATGGCCGCCGCGCTCGGCGGCCTGGACGTACTGGTGTTCAGCGGCGGGATCGGAGAGCACCAACCGCAGCTACGAGCACGTGCCGTAGCCGGGCTGCGCTTCCTCGGCCTGGACGTGGACCCAGCCGCCAACCAGGCGATCCGGCCCGGCTGCGACGCCGACATCAGCGCCCCAGACGCGCCGGCCCGGACCCTGGTCGTGCATGCCAGAGAAGACCTCGTGATAGCCGACCTGGTGCGAGCCACGCTGGCCCCTGCTGATACCGCCACAACGGCATAACCCCGCGCTTGACCACGACCTCTTGTTCTTCCGGTCTGGGTCATTCATTGTCATTTCATCGTCTACGGAGCTGCCTACGATTTGCCCGGCAAGGTGGCGGGAGGTGCCCGTGGCATGCCGACGATCCGCATCACGCTGCTCGGTCGATTCGAGGTGGCGGTCGACGCCAGCCCGGTTGCCGAAAGCAGCTGGACGCGCCGGCACCCGGCAGCGCTGGTGAAAGTACTCGCCATGGCACCCGGCAGGCGCCTGCACCGTGAGCAGGTCATCGACCTCCTGTGGCCCGATGACTCGATCGGCGAGGCCGTGCCGAAGCTCCACAAGGCGGCGCATTTCGCCAGGCGGGCCATCGGCGTGCCGAACGCGGTGGTGCTGCGGGGTGACCACGTCCTGCTGTGCCCTGATGCCGAAACGACCGTCGACGTCGAGCTGTTCGAGGGCCTCGCCCACCGGGCGCTGGCCCAGGAGGATGTCGCGGCAGCCCGCCGAGCACTCTCGGTGTACAGCGGCGAGCTGCTGCCCCAAGACAGGTACGAGGCGTGGGCCGAGGAGCGCCGCGAGCAGCTGTGCCTGCGCTATCTCGACCTGCTGCGCCTCGACGGTCGCTGGGAAAGGGTGGTCGAGCTTGACGCCAGCGACGAGGTCGCTCATCTGGCCCTGATGCGGCGCTATGTGGCCAACGGGGACCGCCACGCGGCCTTGCGCCAGTTCGAACGCATGGCCCGGGCGTTGCGGCAGGAGCTCGGTGTTACTCCCGGCCGGGAGGCGACGGCGTTGCGGGACCGTCTCATCGCCCAGCACGACGCGGTGAGCCACCGGGACGACCCCTTGCTCGGCCGCAACCGCGAGCTGTCCATCGCCGAGCAAGCGCTGCTCGATTCGGCTGCCGGGCGGAGCAGAACGCTCATCGTCACGGGCCCTCCCGGAGTCGGCAAGTCATCCTTGATCGCTGCCATCAGCTCACGAGCCGAGCAGCTGGGCTTCTGCGTCGGTCACGGAGCGTCGGCGCCGGTCGAGGGCGCGTGGCCGTACACGCCCGTCGTCGAAGCGCTCGCCGGCGTGTGCCGGCATGATCCGACGTTGCTCGATGAGCTACCCGATCATCATCGAGCAGAGATCAATCGGGCCCTCGTCGGCCCAGAGATTCCGTGGACCGGCGCGAGTTCGCACCAGCGGCTGTACGTGGCAGCGGCCGAACTCCTACGCCAGGCGTCGGCCACGAAGGGGCTGCTGCTCACCATCGATGACGTCCACGACGCCGACGACGCGAGCCTGCGGCTGCTGCACTACCTCGCTCGTTCGGTCTTCGATCGGCGAGTCTGCATCGTCTTCACGCACAGGGCGGCTCCGATGTCCGGCACGCTCGCGCAGACCCGCCAGAGCCTGCTTGACCGTCATCAGGCCGTCGAGCTGGCGCTTGCCCCGCTCGGTGCTGGTGACGTCGCTGCCCTCGTTCGTCGCCATATCTCGCAGCCCTCGCCCGAGCAGGTCGAACACATCGCCGCACTCGGTGGAGGCATCCCGTTCGCGGTGATCCAGCTTGCCCACCGGGTTGCCAGCCAGCCGGAACGGGTGCCGCCACTTGATGCCGGCATGATCGGTGGCATCCTGCCGGCGACGCGCGAGGTCCTGCAACGCGTGGCCGTCGTCGGGTCGTCTTTCGACACCGACGAGTTCGTCGCGCTGTCCGGGCTGGCGGAAGCCGCAGCATTCAACCACCTCGACGCCGCCCTCACCGCGCTGATCGTCGAGCCGGCGTCCACCGGCTACCGATTCCGGCACAGCATCGTGCGTGACGCGTTGCTGGAGGATCTGACGCCGCACCGACGGCGCCAGGTTCACCGCGATGCTGCCACCCGCTTGATCGAGCTGGGTGCATCGGCGGCCCGCATCGGTCATCACCTCCTCCAGTCCGGGGCGGGTGCTGGCGCCGTGCCGTACCTGCTTCGCGCGGCCGAGACGGACGCGGCGATGGGTGCGTACCGGGATGCGCTGGCACTGGTCGAGGCGGCCCGGCCACACGTCACCGGGCCACAGCGCGCCGCAGTACTGTCGCTACGCGGTGACCTGCTCAATGCGCTCGGTGACCCGATGGCCATCCCCGCCTACCGCGAGGCACTCGACGCAGCTGACCCGCCTATGGTCCGGCAGCTGCGGGTTCAGCTCGCGCGCTGCGCGATGATGTCGGGCGATATCGACACTGCGGTGGCCGCCCTGGAGGGACTCGACACCGACGGTGGCCTTGAGGACGCCGACATCCTGCTGGCCCGCGGCAAATGTGCGTTCTTCACCGCGGATTTCGTGACCGCTCAGGCGGCGGCCGACCAAGCACAGCAGCTAGTGCTGGCGGGTCAACGTAACTGGATGGTGCTCGACCTGGTCTCGTTGCAAGGGCTGCTGGCACATCGCTCGGGTAGCTGGTTCGATCGGATGCGCTTGGAGCTGCGCCGGACCCGGGATAATCCCGAGATCGCCAATGCCATCTTCGACGGCTACCTGTGCGCTGCCGAGTACATGTTGTACGGATCCACTTCGTACGGTGAAGTCATCGAGCTTGCCCGCGGTCTGCAGGCGACCGCCAGGCGCAGCGGCGCGCTGCGTGCCGAAGCCTTCGCGTCGGCCCTGATCGGCGAGGCTGCGCTGCTTTCGGGCGATCTCGGGCTGGCTGCGGCCGAACTGTCCCAGGCGCGCGATCTGCACCGGGAGATCGGATCTGCCGCAGGCGAGGCACACTCCTTGCAGCGCCTCGCCGAAGTGCGCGTCGCCGAGGGGGACTCCGCAGCAGCGATGCGACTGCTCCAGGACGCACTGCCCTTGGCGCGCGGGTCGATACTTGCCAAGCACCTCCTCCACCGCATCTTCGGCACGATGATCGTCGCCGCAACTGACACGCGCGAAGCCCGAGCCATCATCGATCGCGCCGAAGCAACGCTTGGCTGGGACGATTCCTGTAACTTTTGTTCGATCATGTTTTCCGTGCCTGCGTCGATCGCCTGCGCCCGGGCCGGTGATCTTCCCAGCGCGCAGCGGCTGCTGGATTTGGCTGAAAGCTCCGCGGTGATCTGGCAGGGAACCTCGTGGGAGGCAGGCATCGCCGAAGCCCAAGCGGCGGTCGCGGCCGCCAGCGGCGATTGGACCACGGCGCGGGAGCGGATGCACAGCGCCACAGAAGGGTACGACCGGGCAGGTCAACCGATCGACGCCGAACGGTGCCGTCGCGCCACAGTGCCGTGTTGATCGCAACGCCGAATGCTGCCGTCGCGCCACAGTGCCGTGTTGATCGCAACGCCGAACGCCGCCGTCGCGCCACAGTGCCGTGTTGACCGCACACACCCGTCCCCCACCGTTTCCCCCAGGCTGGGCAGCACTTGATTCCGCTGCCCAGCAGCACTCGCCAGCTGCTTACGACGGTGGGGCGAACAGCTCGAGCGCGATATTGTCCGGGTCACGGAACGACAGGCCGGATCCGTATCCCGCATCGACGATGTCGCCGTGGGCGATGCCGAGTTCATCGAGGCGGGCTGCCCATTCCACGAGCTCGCTTCGGCTCCCGCAGCCGAAAGCAATGTGATCGAGGCCCGGTTTGCGCTCATTGAAAGGTTCGTTACTGACCAAGTCAGGGAATCCGTGTAGCCCGAGCAGCGTGTTGCCGAGCTCGTAGACTACGTGCCGGAACGGGCCGGTGTCCTCGTCGATGACCGGCTTGATGCCCAGGACCCGGGTGTACCAGTTTTCGCTGGCGGCGAGGTCGGTCACGGTCACCGCAACATGGGTGATGGCGGGCATGGTCGCTGGGATGGCCACGGGTTCCTCCTTGTCGTGGCGGTTGATGTCGCCGTGACCGTAGGAATTGGCCCTTCCCGGAACCTTCCCTGCCCTCCGTACCGGCAGGCCGAGGCGGCGCCGAGAAGTCGCCGCATGTCGCGCTGGTCCACCAGCAACAGCGCGGCGGCACGTTTGTCCATAGCGGGAAGGCCGGCGATGTCGCCGGAATCGGGCACCGATCGCTTGGCTAAGGCCATGGTCAGACACTGAGATCAGCCTTTCAGGACACGGTTACTCCGGAGCCGGAAACTTTAAGGAGTCGAGATATCAAGGCCGCCCGCACGCCTATCCCCAGCAAAACGCGGCGACATGCGTCACAACGAGACCGCGCCACGCAGCTCACAACGGTTGGGAATTAACACCCGGTGCCCACGTTGTGATAGATCGGGGACCGCAGCGCCCCAGCCGCGCGGTAACCCGGACATAGTGTTTCAAGGAGGCAACACCAACGTGGTGCAGAGAGTAGTCACCGAGTTCATCGACGACATCGACGGATCACCCGCCGAGCGGACATTCGCCTTCGCTGTCGATGGCACCAACTATGAGATCGACCTATCCGCGCAGAACATCGCCGAGTTCAAGTCTGCTATCGGTGGGTTCATCGAAAGCGCCCGGAAGGTTCAGGGCAGCAGGAGCAACGACGGTCGCCGCACCCGTGGCGCCAGAGCCAGTGGTCGGCAATCCCGTGAGCAAACCCAAGCTGTACGGCAGTGGGCCCGCCAGCACGGTCACAACGTCGGGAATCGAGGCAGGATCCCGGCGTCGATCCGGCAGGCATTCGACCAGGCGCACACAGCCGCCTAGTCGATAACCGGCAGTCGAGGTGAGTTACGGCGGTGCCGAACGGCTCGCCGTAACTTCCTTGCTTCGACGGTCACCTCCCTGAAGTCCCGCCAGCCGCAGCATTGGAGGTGGATGTGCAAGTACACATCGTGGATACCTCGCGGAAGGATATGTGGATGCCTACACGCTTGCGGCATTGATGCCGGGGCTCCGGCTGGCCCTTAGCTGTGCTTCAGCTGTGCTTTGGGGCTAGCCCGAAGACGCTACGCAGCCGGTACACGCGACGGATGAGAAAGCGGTCCAGTAAGACGACAGCGAGCGCGGATACTCCCCACAGCGGGTACACCACAGCGACGGCCACCCCGATCACAGCCATTGTCAGTGGCAGCCGCGGGCTCACCGGACGCCTCGGCAGTCCGGCGCGACCACCGGGTCGCCGGATCCACCACATCGCTGCGGACGTGCCGATGCTCACCAGCAGCAGCACAGCCCCAGCCGTCATCGCGATCCGGTCGATCACCCCGAACTGGGTGCCCATATGGGTCAACACCCCGAACTCGGTAGCCTGGCCGACCTTTCCGTACGACGATGTGTCGCTTTGCGCGAGTTTCTTGCCAGTGAACTGGTCCAGGTAGACCGTTTGCTCGGCCGACAACCGATCTGGCCAGGCATTGGACAGCTGGTAGCTGCCGTAGACGGTGTTGCCCTTGGCGTCGGTGGCATTGACCGGCAGCACGATGGCGTAGCCGGGTTTGAGGCCTTCCAGCTTCGCGGCCCGGTCGACGTCGCCGAGCGACAGCCGGGTGGGCTGGCCGGGTGCGGTTGCCGTGGTGGCGGGCGCATTGCTACCGCCGTGGATGCCGCCCTGGTGCAGGTGCTCCGACGGCTGCGACGCGGGAACCTTGTCCTCGAGGGTGGCCCAGGAGATGTGGTGCCCAAAGCGGTCAAGGTCGCCGGCCTTGACCAGTGTCGAAGGCGGGTCGATCTCGCTGCGCGGGGTCACCGCGTCGCCGACCGCGCTCCACGCTTTCCCCCAGTACGTCGACCACGGCATGCCGGTGGTGATGAAGATGATCAGCACTGTGATGCCGAGAATCCCGCTGGCCGCGTGCAGGTCGCGCCACTTCAGGCGACCCTTCTTGTGCAGGCGAGGGACGAGCAAGGCCTTGCCCTTCTGGCTGCGACGTGGCCACCACAGGTACAAGCCGCTGAGGGCCAACACGAGCGCCCAGCCCATCGCGATCTCGATAATCAGGTCGCCGGCCTCAACGGAGACGAAGCGGTCGGGGTTGGCTGATGGGGCCACCAGGTGCGGTATCGACGGCAGCGGGACCTTGATCGCGTCCTGGTTGAGGAAGCCATGAAGCCGGTTCGCGAGGCCAACGATGTCATCGCCTGGACGGCCCGTGGCCGTGACCGTCGCCCGGTAGGGGTTGACGTAGACGTAAGTGACGTCGGAGTCGGGCAGCTGGAAGTAGGGCACCCCGGGCGGCCCGACCGAGTAGTAGAACTCGCTGACCCGGTCGGGTCCCTTCGGGGTGACGACCCGGAACAGTGTGGCGCCCTTCGGGGCGGCCCGGTCCGCGGCAACCTGCTGCGCTTGCAGGCTCAAGGGAGGGTGACCATCGGCGATGACTCGCGTGGTCTTGGAGTACAGCAAGCCCGTGATCGGCTCGGTGTACATGATGACCAGCCCGGATAGCGCCATCACGATCAGGATCGGGGCAGCGAAGATCGCTGAGTAGAAATGGGTCCGCCACACACTGCGCAGGAACTTCCCCGGTGCGGTGCGGTCGGTGACTCTGTGCGCCCGCACCGGCGCGGCGGGTGGCGTCGGTCCCTGGAACTGGGTCGCAATGGCCATGCAAGGTCTCCTCGACCAGGTCATCGTGAGTAAGCAGCTCTGAGCTCCCCGCGGGCCTCGCCAGGTCACCTCAGCTCGTAACGAGGTAGTCGGCGGTGATATGTCCGAAGTTCCCGCTGGATGACGCAAGGGACCGGTGGCCAAGTCCGGGCTCATCGTGAGCACGAAGATGTAGATCTTCGAAAAAAGTTGTCTCCCTTGCGGGCCGGCATCATCCGGTCATTTGACATGCCATCGTGTGAATATGGCTGGAAGCTTCCGGGCGCGAGTGCTGGCGCTGGTCACCGGCTGGCGGAGTGTGGTATGAAGTTTTCCATGAGTGGCGCCGAGTTCCTTACGCGTCGGCGACACGTGGATCATGGTCTGGTCTGGACCTGCGCCTGTCCGAGTTCACACTGATCTCATTCATCGATCGCATTGTCAGCCGAGCGTCAGCTTCGGGCCTCGGCTGATTGGCGAAGATTCTTTTCGGACAGGCGGCGTCACTGCGAATTGTTCACAAGGGACAGCACGACAGATTTGATGATCTTTGCACGCTAACGGTGTCGTGATTCTAAGTCATTTCCAGGAAAGACCATAAGACTATGAGGAGCATTTCATGAGTGTTGATACCCCAGCTGACAACGGTGTGAATGTCGAAGCCTTGCTCGGCGTACGCAACGCTCTAGCCGACACCCCGGACATTGCGCAATTCCAGTGGCGCGCGACGTGCTCCTGGGTCAAGGGTACTCATAGCCGGTCCCACGTAAACACATTTTATGGCTTTGGTGGAGAGCAGCAGCACAAAACCACGTTCGTCTACGACGCCGACCATCCTCTGGCGTTCGCGGCTGAGGACAACGGTGTCACCCCCGTGGAATACGTGCTTGTCGCCCTGGGCAGTTGTCTGACCGCCGGTGTCGCGGCGGTCGCGCAGCAGCGTCAAATCCAGTTGCGCTCGGTACAAGCCACCGTCGAGGCCGAGATGGACCTCCATGGCATCCTCGGCGCCGACCCTGACGTCCGCAATGGTTTCAGCGGGGTCAAGGTGACCTACAACATCGACGCCGATGCTTCTCCTGACGAAGTCAAGGCCTTGGTGGCACAATCACAGAAACGCTCGGCGGTCTATGACGTCCTCACCAATCCCACCCAGGTGACCGTTGAAGTGATCTGATCAGGCCTATTCAGGAGATCACCTGTGCGGGACATCACCACTGTCGTAATCGGGGCCGGCCATTGCGGGCTCGCTATGAGCCGCTGCCTGACCGACCGCTCGATCGACCACGTGGTTCTGGAACGAGGCGAGACGGCGAACTCCTGGCGCACGCAGCGGTGGGACTCGTTCCGGCTGCTGACGCCGAACTGGTTGACACGGTTACCGGGCTATTCCTACCAAGGTGATGATCCCGACGGGTTCATGACAGCACCCGAACTAGCGGAACTGATCGACCAATACGCCACGGTGACGGCCGCACCGGTGTTGACCCATACCACGGTCACGTCGGTGCGGCCCGGCGATGATGGCTTCGTGGTCGACACTGACCAGGGCTCATGGAAGACCCGGTCGGTCGTGCTGGCCTCGGGCGCGTGCAATGTCGCCGTGGTGCCGGCGCTGCGGGATGCAGTGCCGGCGGAGATCCTGATGCGGACCCCAGCGGAATACCGGGGCCCGGATCAGCTGCCCGAGGGTGGGGTGCTCGTCGTGGGTGCCTCGGCCAGCGGGATCCAGCTCGCTGATGAAGTGCACCGTTCAGGCAGGGCGGTCACGCTGGCCGTCGGGGAACACGTTCGTATGCCCCGGTCCTACCGCGGGTTGGACATCCTGTGGTGGATGGAGGCAGCCGGTGTGCTCGATGAGCGCTATGACGAGGTTCCGGACATCGTCCGGGCTCGCAGTCTTCCCTCGATGCAGCTGGTCGGCTCGCCGCACAAAGCAACTGTCGACCTCAACGCCTTGACCGCGCTGGGGGTGAGGTTGGTTGGACGCCTTGCCGGCATCCGGGACGGATACGCCCAGTTTTCTGGTTCGCTGCCCAACCTGTGCGCGCTGGCTGACTTGAAGTTGGGAAGGCTGCTCGACACGGTAGATACGTGGGCTGCGGACGCCGGCGTCCACGGAGCCGGCCCTCCGGAGCGCTTCGCTGCGACACAAGTTCCTTCCTCCCCGCCTCTAGCCGTTGACCTGCGAAGCGGTGAGATCCGCAGCATTATCTGGGCTACCGGCTTTCGTCCGGACATGTCGTGGCTCGACGTTCCGGTGCTTGACCGCAAGGGACGGGTTGTCCATGACGGTGGGGTGACAGCCTGGCCTGGTCTTTACCTGATCGGCATGCCGTTTCTCCGCCGCCGCAAGTCAAGCCTCATCGCCGGCGCCGAGCCCGACGCCGCCGACCTGACGTCTCACCTGGCCAGTTACCTTGACTGCCCCGTCCCGGTCGCCAGCTAAGCCCGCCGTCGCCAGCCGCGGGCTGACGTCCACGACCCTCGTACGCCGCCGCCACGTGGACCATTGTCTGGTCTGGACTTGTGCCTGTCCGGGCTCACGCTGATCGCCCCTCCTCCGTCGATGATCCCCAAACCTGAAAGGTCCATCAGCATGAGCACCCACTCGTCCAGTGCCGTCGCCGACCGCGATGCGGCCCTCCGCGGCATTGTCGATGCGACCGCGGCAGCAGTGTCGGAAAACGCCGCCAACGCGGCTGTCGTCTTCCGTGCCGGGGGCAGCGGTGGAAGTGGCGTGGCCACCAACGTCCGGATTGGTCGCCACGAGGCTGTGATCGACGAGCCGCCCGCACTCGGTGGCGCTGACGCTGCGCCTAACCCGGTTGAAACGGCCTTGGCCGGGCTGCTGTCCTGCCAGGTCGTCACCTACAGGTTCTGGGCTGCGAAATTGAATATTCCACTTGACGACGTCCAGATCGAGACCGAAGGCGACCTGGATGTGCGCGGCTTTTTCGGCTTGGACAACAGCGTGCGCCCGGGCTTCAGGGACGTACGGGTGAAGGTCCGGCTGACTGGTCCCGCGTCACCGGAGCAGTACCAGCAGCTGCAGTCCGCGGTGGATCAGCACTGCCCCGTACTCGATCTGTTCGCCAACCCCACACCTGTGCACACCGAGCTGATCAGTAGCTGACCGTTTTCCTCGACACCGCCTGGAGGCCCGGTGGACCGTCCTTGGGGTTTCCGCACCCGCGCCATACACGCCGGCGCGGTCCCTGACGCGGCCACCGGTGCCCGGGCAGTGCCCATCTACCAGAGCACAAGTTTCGTGTTCGAGGACACCGAGGACGCGGCCAGCCTGTTCGCGCTGCAGAAATACGGCACGATCTACAGCCGCATCTCCAACCCGACGGTCGCGGCGCTGGAAGAGCGGCTGGCGAGCCTGGACAGTGGCCTCGGCGCGGTATGTACCGCCAGCGGGCAGGCCGCCGAGTTCCTCACCTTCGCCTGCCTCGCCGGCGCCGGCGACCAGATCGTCGCCGGTGCCGGGCTCTACGGCGGGACGATCACCCAGCTGGACGTGACATTGCGCCGGTTCGGTGTCGACACCGTCTTCGTGCCGGGAGCCGAACCGTCAGCGGTCGCGGCGGCGATCACCGAGCAGACCAAGCTGGTGTTCGCCGAACTGATCGCCAACCCGTCCGGAGAGATCGCTGATATCGCCGCGTTGGCCGAGGTGGCCCACTCGGCGGGCGTGCCGCTGGCCATCGACGCCACGCTGGCCACCCCATTTCTGTGCCGGCCCATCGAGCACGGTGCCGACATCGTGATCCATTCAGCGACGAAGTTCCTCGGCGGCCATGGCACCACCCTGGGTGGCGTGGTGGTCGAAGCCGGACGCTTCGACTGGGGTAACGGCCGGTTCCCGCTCATGACCGCACCGATCCCGTCCTACGGCGGGTTGACCTGGTGGGGCAACTTCCAGGAGTTCGGTTTCCTCACCAAACTTCGGGCGGAGCAGCTGCGTGATATCGGTCCGAGCCTGTCACCGATGGCTGCGTTTTTGCTGCTGCAGGGTGTGGAAACGTTGCCGCTGCGGATGGCGGCTCATGTCACGAACGCCAGAGCTGTCGCCGAATGGCTCGCCGCCGATCCTCGGGTGTCCTACGTCCGGTGGGCAGGATTGCCGGACCACCCGCACCATGACCGGGCGCGCCGCTACCTGCCACTCGGGCCGGGTGCAGTGTTTTCCTTCGGCGTGCGCGGTGGCCGCGCCGCAGGCCGAAAATTCATTGAATCCGTGCATCTCTGTAGTCATCTCGCCAATGTCGGCGACGCTCGCACGTTGGTAATCCATCCCGGGTCCACCACGCATCAACAGCTTTCCGACACCCAGCTGCGCGAGTGCGGAGTGCCACCGGATCTGGTGCGCATCAGCGTGGGGCTAGAAGACCTTGAGGACATTCTGTGGGATCTTGATCTCGCGCTGACCAGCGCGGTCAAAGACGCTCGATGAGGGAGCAGCGTCGGTGAGCGAGCAAAGCGGTTGGACTGGCCCATCAAGCCAGCAGCGGTTAGCGATCCTGCGCCGGACTCGCACGGTGGCGATGCTCGGTGCATCACCGAATCCTGCTCGCGCAAGCAATTTCGTGGCAACATACTTGCTGGCCAGCACCAACTACGACGTGTATTTCGTCAATCCCAACGCGACGGAAATCCTCAACCGGCCGGTGTACGGCTCGCTGGCCGAGCTGCCGGTCGTGCCTGACCTGGTGGACGTGTTCCGCAGGCCGTCCGATCTGCCTCAGGTGCTGGACGAGGTACTGGCGGTCGGCGCCTCCACGTTGTGGCTGCAGTTCGGGCTGTTCGATGTGGAGGTCGCGGAAAAGGCCGAAGCCGCGGGACTGGTAGTCGTCATGGACCGATGTCTGAAGATCGAGCACGCCCGGTTCCACGGCGGTTTGCACCTTGCCGGATTCAACACCGGAGTGATCAGCTCTCGCCGCGCACGATGACCGCATCGACTATCACCATCGAAGGAGCCTGGCGTGACGGCGACCCGCCAGGACGGCGGCAGTTTGTTGTGGTGCCCGGACTATCCCTCGAGCGAGGTGGCTCGCTGCCCGAGGTACGGCTGGCCTACGAGACGTGGGGGCAGCTCAACACAGAGCGAGACAATGCCGTCCTGGTCCTGCATGCGCTGTCCGGGGACAGCCATGTCACCGGTGACGTCGAGCCGGGTCATCCCACCGCAGGCTGGTGGCGGGACGTAGTGGGGCCTGGACTGGGCATCGACACCGACCGCTGGTTCGTGGTGTGCACGAATGTGCTCGGCGGCTGCCAAGGATCAACCGGGCCGTCATCACGCGCGCCCGATGGCCGGCCATGGGGCAGCCGGTGGCCAGCGACCACCATCCGAGATCAGGTAGCTGCCGAGATACCGCTGGCCAACGCACTGGGGGTACAGGCGTGGGCGGCTGTTGTCGGCGGGTCGATGGGTGGCATGCGGGCGCTGGAATGGGCGCTGTGCCAGCCGCATCGAGTCCGCCGCATGATCGTGCTCGCGGCCAGCGCCGAGGCCTCGGCCGACCAGATCGCCACCTGCCGGGTGCAAATCGACGCCATCCGCGCCGACCCGCATTGGCACAACGGTGACTACTACGACACCTCCACCAGCCCGGTCACCGGCATGGCCATCGCCCGGCGGATCGCGCACCTGACCTATCGCTGCGCCACCGAGGTGGACACGCGGTTCGGCCGGACCGCCACGGCCGGAGGCGACCCACTGAGTGAGGGATTCGCGGTCGAGTCCTGGTTGGAGCACGCGGCGACAAGCTTGCAGAGCCGCTTCGATGCAGGCAGCTACGTCGCCCTGACCGAGGCGATGAACAGCCACGAAATCGGCCGCGGGCGGGGTGGCACCGCCACCGCACTAGGCCGAGTGCGCGCTCGGCCCACCATCATCGGAGTGGACTCCGACCGGCTCTACCCCCTGCATCAACAAGCCGAACTCGCCGACCTCCTCGGCGTCGACCTGCAGGTAATACGCTCGCACCGAGGCCACGACGGCTTCCTTGTAGAACTCGACCAGGTCAACGCGATACTGACAGCAGCTCTTGCCTGAGGGCTCCGGCGACTACACGCATCGGGCTACACACACATCGGGCTAGCCTTGCCAGGTTTCGCGCTACCAGCGGAGATTCGCCAAGCGACGCCAGGCGCGGCCAAATCGTACCCAGAGGAGGATGCGATGCGGACGTGGCACAAGATAGTGACCGAAGCCAAGGTCTTTTCCGGAGCTAGACGCAACCGGATGGACGCGCTCCGATACCTGATCCGCCGGCCAGCCCTGCTGGCGGCGATGATGGGGTACGAGGCAGCACTCCTGCTCAGCTCCCGGGCCGAGAACCGGCTCAAGCTTCTGGCTCAAGTCAAAGCTTCAGCCCTTATCGGCTGCCCGTACTGAATGGACATCGGCTCTGCCGTGAGCAGAGCAATGGGTATCACCGACGAAGAACTGGCCGCCTTGCCGAACTACCCACAGTCAGCGCTTTTCTCGCCAGTGGAGAAGCTGGTCCTGGAGCTGGCTGTGGCGATGTGCCGCACACCTGCCGAGATCCCGGACGGGCTTCGCGATGCCCTTCTCGAGCATCTGACACCAGCCCAGCTCACCGAGGTAGTAGCCACCATAGCCTGGGAAAACCATCGAGCCCGGCTTAACCGTGCCTTGGGCGTGCGAGCCGCCGGCTTCTCCGACGGGGCCTACTGTGTGCTCTCCCACCGTCCGCCGGATTGACTTCGATCAACGGCGCCTCAGCTCCCGAAGCCCTACCGCCGGTGCCCGGCCCCGTTAATCTGGTCGCCTTGAATGTTCGGCGCTCTCGCACCGCATGGGCGCGCAAGGTACTGAACCATTCGCTACGGGTGTCGGTGCCCAGCAGCCAGGTTATCGGCACTTGGGCCGCAGCCAGCTCTGTCGTGGATATATGTTCCATCGCCGGCGCGAACAGGTGCGGGTCGGTTTCGACAAGCACCACCTCGTCATTGGCCAGCAGCACCTGCTGGTCGGCCACCGGGAGGGCGTCAAACCCGGTACGACCATCGCGCAGGCCCGACGCCACCGGAAAAACACCGCCGCGGCCTCCCTGCGGCGCCCGCGCAGCTGGAGGAATTTCAGCCTTGCGTAGGCGCTGACAAAGTCAGTGGTGGCATACCGCAGGCCGTGCCAGGTCGCCTCGATGACCATCACACTGCGACACAGCTGCGGGTCTGGATCGCCAGCGCCAGCGCCACGCTGCCCCCCGGACTCCAGCCCACGATGTGCGCGGGTGCGCCCATGTTCTGCACCAGTGTTGCCAGGTCGGCTACGTGCACCCGGTAATCGCACACCGGGCGACGAAGGGAGCGACCGTAGCCCCGACGGTCATAGGCAATGACCCGGTGCCCGCCGGCAGCCAGATCACCGACGACCCCATCCCAGGTGGACGCCTGTGCCCCCGTGCCATGCACCAGCACCAGGGGTGGACCCGCGCCCTGTTGGTCATAAACCAGGAAGTTGCTCACTGGAGTGGACGCTGCGCGGGACGGGATCAGCTAACAGCACAGGCAGGCCGGGCTTACCCATCGTCCCGGGGTACGCCTCAGCGCCCGGGTGATTTGCCGTCCCGTCCGTAGCGTTGAATGCCCGCGTCGGCAACGAAGGTCGTAGATCACCTCGCCGACGTTGCGGCTAACGAAGTCGAATCGAGCCTGAGCCTCCGCCCGGTCATCGATAGAGGCCAAGGCCAAGTCCTGCTCGACCCGTCGCAGCTGCACAGCCCAACCACTCGGTGTCAGCTGGTAACCCTCCACCGAGGTGATGGTCAGGCTGCCAATCCACGGCACGTATACCACGTCGGCAACGACATCGTCGCAGCGTGGGCACGTTAGCTGTTTGCGCACTCGTCGGAGCACAGCTCCTCACAGGCCTACCGGTGTGCGGTCGACGGCCATACATCCGTTCGGCTCAAGGCCAATACTGCCTGATGCAGGTCGATCGCGGTACGGCTTGGCCGTCAACTACGTCAATCACACAGGTCACGGCACGAAAGCGCGTCCGTGGTGCGGGGGATCGCGGATACGGTCGACACGGACGCGTGGCGGGCTCGTTGCGCCAGACAATACCTAGCACTACCATGCATTGTACTTCTAGGCTATGGAACGGGTGTGGTCTCGTGAAAGTCGCCAAGGACCTGGTCGCCGCCTCGGCAACACCGATGGTGCTCGGCATCCTGGCCGAGGGGGAGAGCTACGGCTACGCCATCCTCAGGCGGATCAACGAGCTGTCCGATGGCGAGCTGGACTGGACCGAGGGACTGCTTTACCCGTTGCTGCACCGGCTTGAGCGCCTCGGCTATGTGGAGTCGAGCTGGCACTCGGTCACGGGGGAGCGGCGGCGCAAGTACTACCACATCACCGACAAGGGCCTGGCTGAGCTTGCTGAGCAACGCCGCCAGTGGGACACGGTCGTGCACACGCTCAAGGAGATCTGGCTCGGCCCCGGCAATTTCCGGCTGTTGACTGCGATCCCCCTGGAGGGCAAGGCATGACAGCGCTAGACGATCAGGAGGACTTGGAGGAGCAGTTCGCGCAGTGGCGTCACTACGTACAGCGCCGCCGGGAGCTGCATCAGTCCGACGCCGACGAACTCGAAGACCATCTCCGCGGTTGTGTCGACGAGCTCGTCGCGGCCGGCTTGCGTGCCGACGAGGCGTTCCTGGTCGCGGTCAAACGCATGGGTCGCCTGGACGACTTGTCCCGCGAGTTCGCCCGGGAGCATTCCGAACGGCTGTGGAAGCAACTGGTGCTGACCGGCGGGACCGACAGCCTGGAGGCGGAAACCCGGTCGCGGCGTGACCTGATCGCGATGCTCATCTGCGCGGCAGGCGCGGCGGCGTCGGTCAAGGCGCCGGAGCTGTTCGGGATGAGGCTGGCACAGGACATCTCGTTCTACGGGCCCAACGCCAGCCTGTTCGCGCTGCCCTGGCTGGCGGCTTACCTGGCCTGGCGCCGCCAGGCTAGGCGCCCGCTGATCGGGACACTTGTGGCGCTGTTCGCGCTCGGCGCCGTGGCGGCCAACGCCTATCCCCTGGCCAACACGTCGCAGTCGGTGGTCATCACCAGCATCCACCTTCCCATCGCCCTGTGGCTCGTGGTCGGTCTGGCCTATGTCACCGACGACTGGCGCTCGTCCCGCCGACGCATGGACTTCATCCGCTTCACCGGCGAGTGGTTCGTCTACTTCGTCCTCATCGCGCTCGGCGGCGGCGTACTCACCGCGTTCACGGTCGGCACCTTCCAGGCCATCGGAATCGACCCAGAGAAGTTCATCACACAGTGGCTCCTGCCCTGCGGTGCCGCCGGCGCAACCCTCGTGGCCGCCTGGCTCGTCGAAGCCAAACAGAGCGTGGTCGAGAACATCGCCCCGGTACTCACCCGGCTGTTCACCCCCCTGTTCACCGTGGCTCTGCTAGCCTTTCTCGTCGCCATCGGCTGGACCACCGCCGGTATCAACGTCGAGCGTGAAGCGCTGATCCTGTTCGATCTGTTGCTGGTCGTGGTGCTGGGGCTGCTGCTCTACTCGATTTCAGCCCGCGACCCGCTGGCCTCGCCTGGCCCGTTCGACAAACTGCAGCTCCCCCTCGTGCTCAGCGCGCTAGCCATTGATGTGCTGGTGCTGCTGGAGATCACCGGACGCATCACCGAGTACGGCACGACGCCCAACAAGGCTGCCGCCCTCGGCGAGAACGTCATCCTGCTGGCCAACCTCGCCTGGTCGGCGTGGCTCCTGCTGAGGTTTGTCCGTCGGTACACTCCGTTCGCGGCACTTGAGCGCTGGCAGACCGGCTACCTGCCGGTGTACGCCGCGTGGGCATGGATCGTCGTCCTGGCCTTTCCTCCGCTGTTCAGCTATGTCTGACCGATAAGGGCCCCGACCCAATGACGCCGCAGATTCGGCCGCGGCTAGATCAACAACAAGCGGCTGGTGGAAGTTTCCCGCCAAGGCCTGAAGACTTAGGCATGGCCGTCTCCCGGACGCCGTGGCTTCGCTGGGCGATGGTTGTCGCCGCCCTGGTAGTAATGATCAGTGGTTGCGTGGGCGACTCGCTCGGAAGACCGGCAGCGTCGCCGGTCGTTACGTCCCCCGGTAGAGCTGCGCCGCCCCCGGAGCGGGCAACGCCACGCAGCCCCAGCCCGAACGGCCCCCTGGCGACCAGTACAACATCCGCTCCCGTGGCGGTGTGGCAGGTCGGCGCGCACCCGCTGCCGCGGCGTCCCGACGGCTACGCTGAAGTCCGACCCACACCACCCCCGCTGATCGAGCGCCGGCTGCCGACCAAGGACAGCCGGGCGCCGCCCACCGATGGTCACTACCGCAGCAGGATCAGCCCGGTGCCCCTGGCGATCTTGGCCCGCAGCACCTGGCAGCCAGACTGCCCGGTCGCGGTGGATGACCTGCGCTACCTGACCATGTCGTTCTGGGGCTTCGACGACCGGGCACACACCGGCGAAATGATCGTCAACAGCACCGTCGCCACCGCGGTCACCCAGGCATTCGGCGAGCTCTACGCCCGGCATTTCCCCATCGAGGCAATGCAGGTCACCACACCGGCAGAGCTGACCGCGCCCCCCACCGGCGACGGTAACAACACCAGCGCGTTTGTCTACCGCCCCACCCGCGGTCAGACCACCTGGTCGGCACACGCCTACGGCCTTGCCGTGGATCTCAACCCCTTCTGCAATCCCTACATCAACGGCAACCTGGTGATCCCCGCGCTCGCCTCGGCATATCTCGACCGCACCAACCACCGCCCGGGCATGGTTCTGCCAGGTGACCAGACCGTCGGCGCATTCGCCGCAATCGGCTGGAGCTGGGGCGGGTCCTGGAACGTCCCCAAGGACTGGATGCATTTCACCGCCACCGGCCACTGACACACCCAGACCAGCGCGACCCGACAAACATGACCGAGAAAACCAGCACGCAGCACAACCCGTTACTGCCCACCGTTCTCAGGTGCCAGCCAGTGACCGAGTAGCCGGGTGTGGGCAGTCCCTACCAGAGATCGACACCAGCGATGACGGCTAACACAATGCGGCCATGCAACCACAGGTTCGGGTGTTCGAAGAACGCGACCAGGATGCGGTGACAGCTCTCTCGCTACGAGCGTGGGCGCCCGTGTTCTCCTCACTCGAGGAACTCCTGGGCGAGTCCGGTGTCTACTCGCAGATGCATCCCGATTGGCGCGCGGACCAACAGCAAGCGGTGCAGGCTGCGTGCCGCACGGAGGGAATGCACGTCTGGATCGCCGAGCTGGGTACGGTCGTCGCCGGTTTCGTCGCGGCGCGCCTTGATCACGAGAACAGCATGGGCGAGATCTACATGATCGCCGTCGATCCCGCTTATCAAGGCAAAGGTATCGGTTCCCTCCTGACGTCGTTCGCGCTCCAGTGGTTTAAGGACAACGGCATGGCACTAGCGATGGTGGAGACGGGAGGGGACCCAGGTCATGCGCCAGCACGCCGAAGTTATGAGCAGGCCGGGTTTGCGCATCTCCCAATCGCCAGATATTTCAAGAAACTCTGAAATCCGCACATCGGCTTGACAGGACGTCTGGTCGAGGTCGAGGTCGAGGTGCGCGGCCGATGGCGTACACTTTCCTGCCCACCGTGACAAGAACGCAGCAGTCCCGCATTGACCAAGCAGGCTGCGATCCGCTTTACACGACGCTGGGTCACTGGACAAGTGCCAGGCGGCCTAACCCGAGTTCATGACGCGAAGAGCACCTTATCAATGTGCAGGACCTGCGAGTCGGACGGGTTGACGCTGACCCGCAGATAGTTATTTACCCCGGTGGAACCGTCGACTGTGATGCGGGCCAGATTGGGCGCCGGGTCGCGCACACCGTAGAAGTCAAGCCACTTCGAGCCAGCTGCCAGCGGGCGATCCTGGTTGAAGATGTGACTGTCGCCATTGAACAGGTAGACCGGCTTGCCGAATTGCGCCGACCGCTCAGCGATTTTTTGCACGATGGGTTGAAAGCCATAAAAGTCACTAAAGTTTGGTTTCTCTACCGTTGGGTCGAACATGTCAGCCTGCATGAGCAAGACCACGGCTTTCTGGTCGCCTCGGATAGCCTTGTCGAAGGTGGCGTCGATGAGGTCCAGATCGGCCTTGGTGCGGGCGTCGACCTCCGCGAGCTGCTGGGAGGTGGGCGCCGTCTTGCCGAGACCGGTCCACGGCAGCAGGCTGTTGTTGCTACCCACGATCGAACTAATGTTCATTAGCCGGATAACCGCTGGACAACGCCGCAACTGGATAGTTGCGGTTTCGCCCCTCGCTCATCCTTCGTGGGAGGAGACGAGAGGAGGTAGCCAGGTCGGGTGCAGTGCGACGAGAACGGCGAGCCCGATGGCAGCCGCGCCAGCTAATGCCGCGACCCTTTGCCCGTAGCGGCCGACCTTTTCGTAGGTCATCAGGCTGCCGAGGGCTGCCATCCATCTCAAGTCGGCGACGCCGGCCGCGAACATCACGAGCATGAGCGCCCAGCAGCAGCCGAGGCAGTACAGGCCATGACCCCATCCCATCGCGAAGGCGGCCCGCGCGCCGCGCCGGTAATGGCGCAGCAGGTACGCGGCGGGGTGACGGCACTGGGTGAGGCAACGGTCCTTGAGGTCGGAAAACTGGAAGGCGCCGGCGAGGGCGAGGATCGCCGCCCCTACGAGCCACGGGTGCGTTGACAGCCAGGTTATGGCGTCGACGGTGCGATGGACGGCGGCGTCGAAGCCGAGCGCCATCCAACCAAACAGAGACCACACAGCCAGGTATCCGGCGACAAGACACGCGACCATCGTTCTTCGATGCTCTTGGCCGGACGAGGCCTCGGTGAACAGCCGCAACAGTGGGACCGTCGATGCCAGCATCATGGCTGCAACCATGACGATCCAAAGGGCGGAGAATCCGGCCCAGGTGGCCACGCTGAAGGTCCCATGATCTCCGACGAGTGCGTCGTGATGGAATCGGTGGGCGAAGCCGCCGAGGTGCGCGGCGAGAGCGGCGGCCCAGGCCAGCCCGATAGCCAGCGGGATCGCCGGCGGCAGCCGGCGATGCCCGACGGTAGCCTCACTGCTGTTCATTGCTATGCCGTGTGGGTGATGTGGTAGTCGGACTGGATCGCGTTGCGGCCCTCGAAAGACCAGGCCATGCCGTGTTGGGGCAGGTTCACGCGATGGTGGTGGGCTTGAGCCACATATGCCGGGGAGCCGGGCACGGTTGAGAAGAGCGAATCACGCAGGGTGGTGATGGCCACGCCATCCGGGCTTCGGAATGGCTCCATCTCCGCGGAAACGACCTGGCCAACGCGAAGCGTACCTTTGCCGTTTGAGGTCTCATGGACGATCGGTGCGCGCTCGATAGCGACAACCTCTCCCACGAGCCCGGCTAGGTCGGCGAGCGGTCCGCCGAGGCGCCCGTGGTAAGCGTCGATGATGGCTTGATGTTGCTCATCGGTGGCGCGGTCGTCGACGAAGCTCACGACCTTCCAGCTTCCCGGTGCCAGCACGTTGCCAGGGATGTGGCACACGTTGATGAACGAGAGGCCGCTGACGTCGATGCCGTTGATGACGCCGTGGTCGAACTTGTATGCGTTGAACGAGTTGCACTCGCCACCGTCGGGGTCGGCGCCGACCCAACATGGGCAGAGCACCCCGCAGGAGCACGCCTCCAGAAGGGTTCCTTCGAGGTCGTAGACGACGGTCTCCACGTTATGTCCTCCTCTCCTGTCATCGAGTCTTGGCGAAGTCGGCCATGGTGGGCGAGAAGTCGACTCCCACCCAGGGCTCGTCCCCGACTACCCAGCCGTCGTGGCCCGGAGGAATCGAGTAGGCGTCACCGGAGTTGATCTCGATCTCGGTGCCGTCGTCCTGGCGAACCCGGATGCAGCCGGAGATGGCGTAGCCGTTGTGCTGCACCTGGCAGCTGTCGGTGCCGGCGATGGGCTTCACACATTCGGACCATCGCCAGCCCGGCTCCATTGTCGAACGGGTGACCGTGGTCGTGCCCACGGTCACGACCTCCACCCGGCCTCTGGGGAACTCCCGGATGTCGGTGGCGGTGTCGACGCTCCTGCTCTCGGCCATGACGGCTCCTTCCTTCGTCGTCGGGTGGGCACGGTGCCGACCCACGCCAAACGATCGTGAAGGACGCCGCTTAAGGCTCGCTCTCGGCACGCTTCAGGCCATCCGCCGCTCCGGGCGGACGCGCATGACGGTCTTACGCTTGGCCCTGTGGAGTTCCGGATCCTGGGGCCGGTGGAGGTGATGCACGATGGCCAGACGGTCGCGCCGGGCAGCCCCAAGCAGCGGGCGCTGCTGGTCAACCTGATCGTCCATCACGGCAAGGTGGTGTCCCGCGACCGCCTGATCGAGGACCTGTGGGCGGGAAGCCCGCCCTCGACCGGCCTTGGCGTGCTCCAGAACTACATATCCCAGCTGCGCAAGGTGCTGGGCACGACCGTGGTCGTCACCCAAGGCACCGGCTACCTCCTCGACGTCGACCCCGACAGTATCGACAGCGTCCGCTTCGAACGCCTGGTCGAGCAGGGCCGAACGGCGCTCCAGGCGGGTGACCCCTCGCATGCGGGCCAGGTGGTGGGCGAGGCGCTGGGGCTGTGGCGGGGACCGGCGCTGGCCGACATCGCCGCCGAGGCGTTCGCGCAAGCCGAGATCAGCCGCCTCCACGAGCTGCGGGCCGTCGCCGTCGAGCTCGGGCTGGAAGCGCAGATCGCCCGCGGCCGGCACCGGGAGGCGGTCGGCGCGGGGGAAGCCGCTGTGGCCGAGCATCCGTTCCGTGAGCGGTTGTGGTGGCTGCTCATGCTGGCCCTGTACCGCTCGGGCCGCCAGGCCGACGCGCTGCGCGCCTACCAGCGGGCGCGCACCGCTCTCAGGGACGAGCTCGGGTTGGAGCCGGGCAGCGAGCTGCGCGACCTCGAAGCAGCGATTCTCGACCAGCGCCGTGACCTCGGCGAGCTCCTCGTCACGACCACGCCGCGCCGGCGGGTGGCCCGCCATCCGCGGCCGGCCACCTCGCTGCTCGGACGGGCCGAGGAGTGGTCAGCCATCGAGGCGTTCCTCGACGGCACCGCCGACACCGCGGGTGAGTTGCTGCTCCT
>JAJPIR010000067.1 GCA_021324675.1 Actinomycetota bacterium | reverse complement strand
TGAGCTGGGTATAGGTCAAAGTGGTGTCGCCGCAGACCACCGCCGGCGCATCCGGCGTGGCCGCCACCTGAGCCTCAAACAACCCCGGCAAGCCCGCCCGGGGGACCAGGGCTGTGGTGGTGTTGCAGTCGATCAGCAGTCGGTGACGTTCGTCTTCGGTCAGCAGATCCAGGCGGCCAATCGGCGCGTCCGGATCAGCCGCGACCATTTCCAGCAGGCGGATGAGCCGGTCGGCAAGTGCCTCGACGGTGCTGGAGTCGAACAGGTCGCGGCGGTAATCCCAGCGCAGGCGTAGTGGTGGTCCAGGGCAGGCGATCAGAGTCAGGGGGTAGTGGGTGGCGTCACGCCCGGTGACCCCGGTGATGCGTACATCCATACCGGGTGTGAGCTGATCGCTGGGGTCAAGGGGGTAGTTTTCCACCACGACCACGGTGTCGAACAACTCGCCGTTCCCGATCAGGTGCTGGATGCGGGCCAGCCCGAGGTGCTGGTGGGCGCTAAGGGTGGACTGTTGGTGCTGGAGTCGGCTCAGCATGGCGATCAGCGATTCAGCCGGGTGGGCGCGTACTCGAACCGGCACCATGTTGATGAATAATCCGATCATGGTCTCGACGCGGGGAAGGTGAGGCGGGCGGCCGGAGACCACCGCACCGAAGACCACATCGGGCTGTCCTGTCATCCGGCTCAGCAGCAGGCCCCAGGCTCCTTGGATGATGGTGTTGAGGGTCAGGCCATGGCGGCGGGCTTGGTCCTGCAGTGCGGCGATCAGCGGTGTGGGCACCTCGATGATGATCTGCGCCGGGAGCTGCGAGGCTCGGCTGGGGATGGCCGGGGCGAGGCGGGTGGGGCCGGTCAGCCCGTTCATCGCGTGAAGCCAGGCTTGCTCGGTCGTTGTCTGATCCTGGTAGGCAAGCCAAGCGAGGTACTTACGGTAGGGCGTGACCGGGGGCAAGACGCTGGTGTCACCGCAGCTTGCATAGAGGCTGATCAGCTCTTTTACCAAGACCGGCATGGACCAGCCATCCAGGAGGATGTGGTGGTTGGTCATGATCAGGCGGTGCTGCTGCGCGCTGAGACGGACCAGGGTGAACCGCAGCAACGGCGGGGCAGCCAGGTCGAACCGGCGGGCGTGATCGTCAGCTGCCAGCTGGCCCAGCTGAGTTTCGGCGTCGGTTGGATCCAGCCCGGACAGGTCGGCTTCATGCCAGGCAAGCACCACTTGACCGGGAATGAGCTGCACCGGCATGCCCGAGTCCAGCTGAGGGAAACCCGCACGCAGGTGAGGATGACGGTCGATCAGGGCTTGGACCGCGGCACGCAGCACCTGGGCCTCTAAGGGTCCGTTGAGATGAAAGACGTGCTGCACTACATACACGTCGGCGCTGCCGCGGTCATAGAGGGTGTGGAAAAGCAAGCCTTCTTGCATCGGCGACAGCGGCAGGATGTCGGCCAGGTGCGGGTAGGCAGTGTCGAGGTGGTCGATCTGGTGCTGCGTCAGCGTGAGGAGGGGGAAGTCAGCGGGAGTGTGCCCACCGGCTTCGGGTTGGGTGGCGTGGTGGGCCAGGGCCTCCAGGGCCTGGAACCAGTGGCGGGCTATTTCTTCGACATCGCGGCCAGTGCACACCCGGGGGGCGAAGCTCCAGTGGGCTTCCAGCACGGGGCCGTCATCGTGGTCGCGCACCAGTGCGCTGAGTTCGATGCTGTGAACCATCGGTGTCTGGGCATCAAGGTCCCCGCCGAGCGCCTCAGTCTCCGGGGCTATCACCCACTGCTGGTTGTCATTGCTGTCCACGGCGGTGGCGGAGGGGAAGCGACCGAGGTAGTTGAATCCGATGGCGGGGCGAGGCAAAGCGGCGAGTGTGGGGCCGGTGTGGGGATTGAGATAGCGCAGCAGACCGAACCCGATCCCCCGGTCGGGCAGGGCCCGGAGTTGTTCTTTGACCCGTTTGATCGCCGCGCCCACTGCTGGGCCACCAGCGAGGAGCTCATCCCAACCCAACGCCCCGGGATCGAGACAGATGGGGAACACGCTGGTAAACCAACCCACCGTGCGGGAAAGATCCACCCCGTCGATGATTTCCTCGCGGCCATGGCCTTCCACGCCCACTAACAGCGTGCGCTGCTCCCCACGCCCCTGACAGCGATACCAGTGGGCGGTGGCCAGCGCTAACGCGGTCAACAGCACGTCGTTGATACCGCCATGGAAGGCTGCTGGCACCGTGCTGACCAAAGGGCGGGTGATGTCTTGGGGCAGAGTGAGGGTGAGGTGCTGGGCCGCACCGGCGGTATCCCGCTCTGGGTCGAGACCTTGATCGGCCAGTATCGGATCTGGCGTATTGAGTATGGATGTCCACAGGGGCATTTCTGCGAGTCGTTGCGGGTCGGCAGCTGCGGTGTGCAGATGTTGTGACCAGCTGCGTAGCGAGGTCCCCACCGGTTCCAATCGGGGGTGATGTCCGGTCGTGATCGCTTGCGCTGCGGCCGAGAGGTCCGGTACCAGGATTCGCCAGGAGACCCCATCGACGACCAGGTGATGGATCATGACCAGCAATCGGCCTGGCTGATATCGACCGGCGTCGAACCACACCAGCTGCACCATCACTCCCTAGTGGGGAGCCAACCGATCCGCCGCCGCGTGCGTATGCTGATCAATGACTTCCCGCAGCTTTTCTAGATCTAGGTCGGCGATGTCTACGCGGTGTACCAGCTCGTGTGCTGA
>JAJPIR010000276.1 GCA_021324675.1 Actinomycetota bacterium | reverse complement strand
TCGCCGTCAGCGATGGCTTGGGGATCTGTCCACGGGCGAAACGAGTAGCCGAGGGTGAACATGTCGGAGTCCGAGCGGATACCCGGGTAACGAAACAGATCCCACGTGCCCCCGATCGTTGCGCGGGATTCCAGGAGCGCGAACGTCTTGCCCGGGCAGCGCTGCTGCACGTGGCAGGCAGCGCCGATCCCGGACAGGCCGGCCCCGACGATGAGCACGTCCACGTGATCCGCGGGTTGCGTTGATTCGTGGTCCTGGTGAGGTGCGGGCACCGGTTGCGAGCGCATGCCGTCAATCTCCCAAGTGATTTCAAGCGCGGCGTGTTGAAGGTGGCGGGTGTTGATCCAGCCGTTAGGGACTCGGTCGGCCTCGAGGAGGGGCCAGTGAGTCATGTTGCTGCGGCAGCGCGTTCCGGGGTGCACTGTCGGGCGCCTGTGTCGGCGTAACGGGCTGGGGCACGCGAGGTCTGGCGCCGGCACCGGACAGCCGGTGGGCGACGAAGGCGAACAGGGCACTCCAGACTGCGGCCACACCGGCTAGCCCGCCGTAGCCCAGCACGCCTGGCCAGGCCGGCCCGGGGTGTTGCTCACGGAGCAGGATCGTCGTGTTGCGGACGAACGCCGCCTGCCGCTGCGGCAGGGCCGGGATCGCCGGCGCATCGATCTCCGGGTCGGCTCGCAGGTACACCGGGGCAGCCATGACCTCGTCGCGCCGCTGCAGGCCCACCATGGTCTTCCAGTCGCCGGTGACCGGCACGGGGCGATCGGATACGTAGCGGCCTGGGGCTACCTCGTTGAGTTTCGCGCTGACCCGGCCGCCGCCTTGCCAGGAGACGACGCCGAACGCTGTCGCGTCACGAGCGGCGTCCGTGGGTTCGAGGTCGACCGCGACAGTGGCCTGCTGGCCCACCGGGGTGAGCCGGATCGTTGCGTTGACGTTGCCCACGTTGCGGGGCAGCAGCGCAAGCACGGTGCCGACCAGGACCAGGCCGGCCAAGCCGGCGGCCAGCGCCGGTACCGGGCGCTGGGCCCTGATGGGCTTGCTCAGTGCGGCACCGAGCACGGCGGCGGCGATTGCCGCAGCCGGGACGACGAGGAAGATCCGCGGGTCATTGGCCGGCAGGTCACCCCAGCCGGACAGCTTCACCCACGCCAGCTCGCCCGCTACGCCCGCGGTGGCGATAGCCACCCCGGAGACCAGGGCGTAGCGCAGGCGGTTGTCGGTGCCCAGCCAGGCGGCCACGGCTTCCACCACCAGGGCGCTGGCGAGGTACAGCGGGAACCGGGGGAAGGTGTGGTACAGAGCACCCCAGACGATGAGTGCCACGGAACCGCGCACGATGAGGTACGCCACCAGCGCCTTGATCGCTCCCCACGGTCCGAGCGCAACCCGGGCCAGGACGAGGGTGAAGCCGGCGGCGGCGGCGATCAGTACCGGAAAGAAGATCACCTGGAATTGGGGAACGCCGAAGTCGAACTCGCCTTCGAAGCACGATACGCCGACCAGGATGGCACCCAACGCCAGCGCGAGGATGCCTCGGCCGAGCAGCGTGGGACGCCCGGCCGGGCGACCCTCGACGAGCATCAGCCAGGTGGCGATGGTGGCCAGGCCGCCACCGCCGACCATCATGAGATGAGTCGGGCTCCACAGCGTGACATCAAGGCCGTATGCCTGGTGCCACAAGGCGTCCAGGGGGAAGCCGACCATTGCGCCGATGCCCAGCGCCGCCATGGGTAGCGCTGAGTAGGGGATACGCAGGTTTTGGATGCGCAGCTTGACCGGCGCGTTGTCGAGGGTGGCGAACACCACGGCGATGCATGCGGTGTAGATGATGCCGGCCAGCCCGATAACGATCATGGTGTGCGGCGGGGTGAACAGCTGCTTGTCCCGCCCGAAGTCGATATGCCAGGCGACGTCCCAGTAAAGACCGACCGCGGCGGTGCCCAGCGACCACAGCCCGCTCAGCGCGCCGGCCATGGCCCAGCCCGGGTAGCCGGTCGCCCGCCTCAGCCCCGCGGAGATCATCTTGAAAAAGATCACCAGGGGATTGCGGTGCAGGTTTTCCCGCATACCAGTGTCCCAGCCCAAAACAGCCAGGTACGCGACGATGCCGCCGTAGACCAGGAAGGGCACTATCACGTAGGCCCACTGATCGGGAGTCACATGCTTCATTGCTGTACCTCCTGCTCCGGCGCCGGACCACCCTCGGAGATCAACTTCACCTGGGCAGCCGTGGATGCTGCCGACTGGTGTTCCATGGCCCGGGCGAGCATCGCCTGGACCGACGTGGCGGCCAGCGGGCGCATCCGGCGAAGCGCCTCGGTGACCTGCGGGAGCTGTTCGGACGGCATCCCCGCGTCGACGAAGGGTTGCCACACGTAACGCTCGAAAAGCTGCACGAAGCGTGCCGCGACGCGCTCCATGTCAGTGCGCAATGCCGCGAACTCGTCTTGCGTAGCGGCCAGCGGGATGCCAGCGGCGACCAGATCGACGCCTGCGCGCAGCATGGTCGGGCTGGGTACCCGGAACCGTTCTCCCTCGGGCTGGATAAGGCCCAGCTCGACGGCCCGCAACCCGAGCGAGGGATCCCCAGCCGCCTGCGGGAACATCTCCAGCAGTTCCTCGGCGGTGAGGTATTCAGGCTCCTCCACACTCCAGGGGCTGGTCAGGACCTGCTCGAAACCGAGCAGATCACCCAGGCTGCGACCCTGCTCCCAGGCTTGGACCAGCTCGCGGATCCCGGCCAGGGTGAAGCCCTGCTCCTGGAGCCGGGCAATCAGCCGCAACCTTCCTAAATGGCCCTCGTGGTAGTAACCGACCCGCCCCACCAGCGAGGGTGGTGGAAGTAGCCCGAGGGTCTGGTAGTTGCGGATGTTGCG
>JAJPIR010000056.1 GCA_021324675.1 Actinomycetota bacterium | reverse complement strand
TAGCACCCGGCGAAACCGGGTCAGGGTGTCTTCGTCGATGTCGCGGGCGTGTTCCCACTCGCCCAGCGCGCGCAGGGTGCCCGCCAGGTTGCTGGCGCAGGCCAGGGTGTCGGGATGGTCGTGGCCTAGTACCCGGCGAAAGCGGAGGAGGGTGTCGTTGGCAATGGCGCGAGCCTGCTCATACTCACCCAGCACGTATAGGTCACCAGCGAGGTTGTTGGCCGAGACAAGCGTGTTGGGATCGTCCTCACCGAGAACCCGGCGAAAGCCAACCAAGGCGACTTCGTCCAGTTCCCGGGCCCGTTCGGGCTCAGCCAACGCGCGCAGGTCGCTCGCCAGGTTGGTAGCCGAAGCCAGAGTATGAGGGTCGTCGTTGCCAAGGACCCGGCGCAAGCGCGCCAGAGTGTCTTCGTCGAGGTCACGGGCTTGTTGGTACTCTCCCAGCGCGCGCAGGTCGCCGGCCAGGTTGTTGGCCGAGATGAGGGTATGGGGATGGTCATCGCCCAGTACCTGGCGAAAGCGACTCAACGTGTGCTCATCAATCACCCGGGCCTGTTCAATTTCACCCAGCGCGCGCAGGTCACTTGCCAGGTTGCTGGCTGAGATCAGGGTATGCGGGTGGTCGTCACCCAGCACCCGGCGAAAGCGGGCCTGGGTGTCTTCGTCGACTTCACGTGCACGCGCGTACTCACCCAATGCGCGCAGCAGGAAAGCGAGCTTGTGCGCCGAGTCCAACGTGTAAAGGTGATCATCACCGAGAGAGTCACGCCATAGCTGGCAAGCACGTTCACACAAGTCAACTTTAATCACAGTCTGCTCTGCTGCGGACCAGGACGGGCCGCTGCCGGGCACCCAGCGCAGCTCGGAAGCGTGATTCGCAAAAACTTGCCGCGGTGATTCAGGAATGAGCGGTAGTGGCCTTTTCACTGCCGTGCTCCAATAATCATCGGGATCCACCAGCCTGACGTTCGACCACCGTCATGCTCTTGGCGGTGGTCGAATTACGGATCCGCACTTCCAACATATGGCCTGGTGGGGTGCGAGCAGCCTGAGTGAAACCTTAAAGTTTGCTGGGAATGTGCGGCCGCAAGGAGACCTCTCGCTGTCGCCGTGTTCGTCCTTGGTTCGTATCCGCGTGCATTGCGCGCTGCTTGCAATCGATACCCATGGAGTGACCTACCCGGGCCGTTAGCGTCGAAAGGTTCGCCGTCATGGGCACACTGCGCCGCGCCACGATCCTTGCTGCCGCGCTGCTCGCTGGCGCGGTCATTGTGCCCGCCACCGTCGCCACTGTCGCCACCGCTGCCACCGCTGCTGCCGACCCGCCAAACGGGGGCCGATCCCGGCACGTGCTGTTGTTGTCGGTCGATGGGCTGCACCAGTCAGACCTGAGCTGGTATGTCAGTCATCACCCCAACTCGGCGTTGGCCGCGCTGGCTGACCATGGGCTGGATTTCACCAATGCGCGCACTCCGTTCCCGTCCGATTCGTTCCCTGGCATGGTCGGCCAGGTAACTGGCGGGAACCCGGCTACTACCGGTATCTACTACGACGACACCTACAACCGTGCGTTGCTGCCTCCCGGTACGACAAGCTGCCCTGCCGGTGCCCCTACGGGGACAGAGGTGACCTATTTCGAGGCACTGGACAAGGACCCCAACTCGATCGACGCTGGTCAGGGACTGGCCGGGCTGCCGGACAGCATCCTGTCGATGACTGGCCAGCCTCGGGATGTGATCGACCCGACGAAGCTCCCGGTTGACCCCACGAGCTGTAAGCCGGTCTATCCCCACCAGTACCTGAAGGTCAACACGATCTTCGAAGTGGCCCGGGCGCACGGTCTGCGCACCGCGTGGTCGGACAAGCATCCCGCTTACGAGATCCTTGATGGACCGTCTGGGAATGGCGTTCAGGATCTGTTCGCCCCGGAGATCAACAGTCAAGCTGACGGCGTCCTCGGGGACTGGACCAGCGACAACGCCAAGACCCAGCAGTACGACGGGTACAAGGTCCGGGCCATCCTCAACGAGATCGATGGCTATGACCACAGCGGCACCACCAAGGTCGGCGTCCCGGCGATCTTCGGAATGAACTTCCAGACCGTGTCCACCGCCCAGAAGCTGCCCACCTCAGATGGGCTGACCGGGGGTTATCTGGCCGACGGAGTGACCCCGGGGCCGCTGCTGTCCAGAGCACTGGACTTCATCGACGCCCAGGTCGGCAGCTTCGTCAACGAAATCCGTGGCCAGCATTTGCAGAACAGCACCACCATCATCCTGTCGGCCAAGCACGGTCAGTCTCCAACCCAGCCTGCCGCGCTGACCCGGATCCCCGACGGCCCCATCCTTCAAGGTCTCAATGCCGCCTGGACGGCCGCACATCCCGGCGCACCAAACCTCATCGCGCAATCCACCGACGACGACGCGATGCTGCTGTGGTTGACCGACCGCTCCCAGGCCGCGGCCAACTTCGCTAAGAATTACCTGCTCACCCATTCCGGGACGGGTAATGACATCAATGGCAATCCCAAGGCTTACACGGCATCGGGTCTGTCTGTCGTTTATGCGGGCAGTGCTGCGGCAAACTTCATCGGCGTTGCGCAGGGCGACCCACGGGTGCCCGATCTGATCGGGATCGTGCAGCACGGCGTGGTCTACACCGGCGGCAAGGGGAAGATCGCCGAACACGGCGGGGCTGACCCGCAAGACCGCAACGTACCCATTCTCCTGGCTGGTAGTGGTGTCGAAAATCCGGGCCGGAATATCCAGGCGCCGGTTGAGACCACCCAGGTTGCTCCCACCATCCTTCGCTTGCTCGGGCTCAACCCCGCCGAGCTGAAAGCCATCCAACTCGAACACACCGCAGCCTTGATGTAGTGGTCTCCCCTTGTTCAATGAATGGATTAGTGCCCGATCGCCGATTACCCGTTACCCAAACCATGGCCTGAAATTAATGTCGTCGAACCTTGTGGAGACGTTCTAGTTACTCGTTCCGCATAGCATTATGGATCGTGTAGTGTCGCCAACTGCATTGGAGGGCGCGGGCTGATGATTCGGCCGAGGATTAAGCTTCGCTGGCGGATCGCGGTGGGAATTGTGCTGGCCACCACCCTGGGGGTAGGGGGAACCGCTTTAGCAATGGGGATTACGCACGCCGGGCCGGCAGCGGACGGCACGGGTGTGACACCGATCGGCTTCACGGTCACGCCGGCCGGCCAGCAGACCGATCTCGGTGATCTCCCACTGGGCGCGGTGAGCTCGCCGGATGGTCGCTGGCTCGTGGTGAGCAACGACGGGCAAGGAACACAGTCGCTGCAAGTCATCGACACCGCAACCCGCGCGGTGACCCAGACGCTGCCCTACCCGGCCCCGGATGCACTTTTCGTTGGCCTGGCATTCACCCCGGACGGCAAGACGCTCTACGCCAGCGGGGGCGGCAACAATCTCATCCGCCGCTACAACGTCAACGACGGCATGCTCACCGAAGGCAAGCCGATCATGCTGCCTCCCGTCGCCGGTCCTACCGGAGCGTCGATCAGCCCCTTGCCGGCGGGGATCGCGCTCACCCCGGACGGGCAGCGACTGCTTGTCGCCGACCAGCAGGCCGACGCCATGTCAGTGGTTGATCTGGCGACCAACGTGGTGCACACGGCCGCGACCGGCCACCGCCCCTACGCGGTACTGGTTTCGGTCGATGGGCACAGTGCGTATGTCACCAACCAGGGCGCCAACACCGTTTCGGTGCTGGACCTGACCGGCCCCGAGCCTGCTGTGCAAAAAACCATTACCGTGGGCACTCATCCGAACAAGGCGGTCGCCTCGGCCGACGGGCGCACCCTGTACGTGGCCAATGGCGACTCCGATGAGGTCAGCCTGATCGACACCGCCACGGCCGCGGTGACCCGCACCATCAGCCTGGCTCCCTATCCAGGAGCGCAAGTCGGCAGCAACCCGGATGCCCTGGCGCTGGCGGCCGACGGGCGCACGCTGTATGCCGCCAACGCGGGTAACAACGACGTCGCCGTCATCGACCTGGCATCGGGACACGTCGCCGGGCTGATCCCGACGGCGTGGTATCCCACCGCGCTGGTCGCCACCGACCGGGCGCTGTTTGTCACCAACGGCAAGGGCCTGGGCGCCGGCCCCAATAACGGGCCGGGTCATCCCAACCCCTATGACCCGAACACACCCACCGAAAACCAGTACGCCGGCTCCATGATGGTCGGCACGCTGTCCACGGTGCCGGTTCCCGTGCAGAACGGTCAACTGGCGAAGTGGACCGAGCAGGTCGCCCATAACGACGGGTTCGACTCTCATGGCGGCATCCGCGGTCAGGTTCCCAACGCGGCCATCGTGCCGGGCAACGCAGGTCAGCGCAGCCCCATCCAGCATGTCATCTACATAGTCAAGGAAAATCGCACCTACGACCAGGAGTTCGGCAGCCTGGGCAAGGGCAACGGCGACCCCACCTTGAACCTTTTCGGCCAGGAGTCCGCCCCCAACGCCCGCACGCTGGAAAGCAATTACGTCACCCTGGACAATTTCTACGCTGACGCCGAGGTCAGCGCTCAGGGTTGGAACTGGACTGTCGCGGCTAATTCCAACTCCTACTCGGAGCAGGCCTGGCCGGGCAACTACTCTGGCCGCGGCGCCCCCTACCCATCCGAAAGCAGTGACCCAGCCACCGCACCGAACCGGGATCCCGCGCAGGCCTACATCTGGGACCGCCTCGCCGCGGCACACATCTCGTTCCGCAATTACGGCTTCTATGTCAACACCCAATCTGATGGCAGCTCACAGGCCACCGATCCGGTGCTTGATGCCAACACCGACCACCACTTCCGCGGCTTTGACCTCGCCTGCCCGGACAGCGCGAACAGCTTCACCCCACGCAAAGCCAACTGCGGCCCGGCCCGCTTCACGGAGTGGAAAAACGAATTCAACGACTACGTCAAGAACAACAACCTGCCGACTGTTGAGCTGCTCCGCCTGCCTAACGACCACAATTCCGGCACCACCGTCGGGGCCCCCACTCCCCGGGCCTACACCGCCGACAACGACTGGGCACTGGGCCAGGTCGTCGACGCCGTCTCACACTCCAAATACTGGGCCAACACTGCGATCTTCGTCACCGAAGATGACGCCCAGGACGGACCTGACCACGTTGACGCGCACCGCACCATAGCCGAAGTGATCAGCCCCTACACCCGTACCGGACGCGTCGACTCGACCTTCTACAGCACTGCCTCCATGCTGCGCACCATCGAGCTGATCGTGGGTCTGCACCCGCTGACCCAATTCGACGCCTATGCCACCCCGATGCTGGCCGCCTTCACCAACAAACCGGACCTCACGCCCTACACCGCACAACGGCCCAGCCAGAACCTTCAAGAGGTCAACCCCGTTGACGCCCCGTTCGCGGCGCAGTCCGAGCAGCAGGATCTGACCAAGGAAGACCAGATCAACATGCAGCAGTTCAACCTGGCCACGTGGGCCAGCGTCAAGGGCGCCAACGTGCCCATGCCGTCCCCCCAGCACCACGTGTTCCCCGCCCCCCTCGATGACCAGGCCGCGGCCGCGCCAACGACCGGCGACGGCGACGATCACTGACGATCACCCTGAGCCGGAAAAGCGGCCGTGCCGGCCGAGGGTCTCCACGGGGGCCGCGCCGGGGCGGGTCCACTGCGGCACGGGGCGGCTGGTCGGGCCCCAGGTGGCATTCCCGTCCGCGTCCGAGCGCCAGTACCAGCACGAGCGGCGCCCCTCGGACCAGCCCTCGGGGTGGTCCTCCCACGCCTCACCGCGGCCGTAAGGCGTCATGTCGAGCAGGCCCAAGGACCCGTTGATCGGCTCATTGCCACGGCCCGTCGTGGAGTAGGTGAGGAATGCGCGGTCGCCGTCGCGCAGGAAGCAGGTGATGTAACCCATGCTGCCGCCGACCGGCGCATCCACGTCCCGCACCGAGTACCAGGGCTGGGTGTAGCCCATGAACTCGACGTAGGAGGCCACCTCGTCCCACCGGCCCGTGGTCAGGATGGCGAACGAGACGCCGCGGGCATTGAGGTAGACAGCGTCCTTCAGGTGCCAGGCCGTGGTGGTGCAGCCCTCGCACTGCCCCTGGTGCGGCGCGCCGTCGTACCACATGTGCTTGTAGACCACGAGCTCGTCGCGGCCCTGGAACAG
>JAJPIR010000024.1 GCA_021324675.1 Actinomycetota bacterium | reverse complement strand
TCGATCGCATCGATATGAAGGCCGTGTCGGTGGTGATCTGGTGACTAAGCGGCAGCAGGTTGCCCGGTCGCCGCCCTGAACAAGCCACAACCAAGGACAAAGGTCGCCGCCGCGGTGATCAGGTGCACGACATTGTCTGCTGATGCCCCGCTGGGGATGGACAGCACGGAGAACAACCCCAGCCAGCCCAACACGGTGGCGAGCAGGAACGTGGTGCCGATGGCAACGTTCATCCCCTCAGTGCCCGCCGGGGTGAGCGCGAATGCCGCCAGCAGCCAGAACACCCCCAGAGCGAGGTGCACGACGTTGTGGAACGGGTTCACCATGAAGATGCCGAACAGTGCGTGATTGGTCATCTCAGTGACGTTGTTGAAACCTGTGACGAAAAATCCGAGGATTCCCCCCACGAGGTAGATGCTGCCCGCGACCAGCGAATATCTCTGCTCGGGTGTTGTCGGTGCGCTGCTGGCCCGCAACTTGATCCCGAACTTGTCCTCCGGAGTCACCCTGGACATATCCGGCATATCCAGCCCTGCTGAGATGGTCCTGGTGTTAACAGCTGCTGTCGCCTGCTGCGCCTGGCGCATCTGGGACGTCCAGCTGGTCCAGATCAGCTGCGGCACTGATCTGCGGTAGCTGCGCAGGTAACGGCGCCGTTCACCGGCATCTGTGGTCTCCGCAAGGCACGAGGTCATCTCTGCCCACCACGCCATGCCTTCCTCACGGGGCAGCAAGCCGGGGACCCATCCCAGCGAGCTGGGGCCAGCGGCGGGACCTGCGGTAAGAGGCGCGCGGCGACGGCTGTCGAGCGCCGTGCTGCCGTCCCTGTCGACGACTGCTCGCTGGCCGCTCATGCCGGCCCTCCCTCGGTCGTGGTAACTGCTGATGGGCTGGGAGGCGCGAGCAATCGGCTCAGACCGCTGCGATCCCGACCGCGTTGCAGGGCGTGAACGGCACGAGCCCCGCCTTCCGTGGTCAGACGGTAGTAACGGCGCGGCGGCCTACCCTCGTCACGCGCCGGTTCGGGGTCCTCCCATCGGTCGCTAACCCATCCGGCGGCGCGCAACCGTTGCAGGATTGGGTAGATAGTTCCCGGCTCAAGCCCGCTCGCGCGCACGATCTCCAACCCGTACAGCTCGGCGTCAGGCCGCTCTAGCAGCGCCCCCAGCACCGCAAGAACACCCACGGTCATCCGCAAACCCGCCATAATCTTAACTCTACATAGCCGGTCCACCCACCCCCGATAGGAGATATCTAGGAGTAAAAGGGTCGTTTATCCCGACATCTCCATCTCGGGATCACTGCACCGGCTCAGCGCCGCTTCGTGGTGATGCGCGCAAGCAAGATGGCTGCGGAGAGCACGAACAGTGCTGCGGTCACGGCCAGCCAGTGGGGTAGGAACGGTTGATCCGGTAGCCCGGAGGCGGCGCGGAATTCCGTGGGTAAGCGCAGGATCAGCGGGGACCACACCAACAGCAGCAGTCCGGACACCACCACCGGTACCCGCAGGTAGTTCATCCACGGCACGCCGCCGACGGCGGCCCACGCGGGATGGCGGCGCAGCAGCAGAACCAGCAGCGCGTCCAAGCCGGCATATAGTGGGAACAGCACCAGGTCATGGCCGATGGCACTGCCGACAAACCAGGCACCGACGCCGACCGGATCGCCGGCCAGCAACCGGACCGCGGCGTAGCCGGCCACGATGAAGCTGGCCAGCAAGGCGACTGTCTGGAGGGATTCGCGCCGGGTCATGGGGCTCAGCCGGCCGAGAAGGTCAGGCGGGTGACCCACTTGATGTTGTGAACCCCAGGCAGGGCCGGCACCACGATCCGGGCTGGGAAGCCATGATCGAGGGATAAGTCAGCGCCGTTGACCTGCAGCGCGAGCAGCGCATCGGGGGTGCGCACCTGCCCAGGTGACAGGGTGGCCGTGCTGAAACCACCGCGCTGGAGTGATTCGACGAACAACCGATCGGTGCGCGCCGCGCCGACGAGATCAGCCAGGTCGGCCAGAGGTACCCCGGTCCAGGTCTGGATGCCGGTCGACCAGCCCTCCACACAGGCGATCGGCAGCCGGGCGGTGTGCTGCGGCAGCGCAAGCAACTCCGCACGCGACAACGATCTCGACACCGCGCCGCGCAGCTGCAACCGCCACGAGTCATCGACAGGGACGATGCCGGCCATCGCAGCGGTCTTGTTCACCTGGAAGTCATTGGGGCCCATGCCGAGCTCCCGGCCGCGCGGGGCGAGCAGGGCCGTCGACCGTGCCCTCCCACCGATGGTCTGACCCACGGTGAGCCCCAACAGAGCCAGCGAGCTGAGCGCCACCATGCCCAGCGCACCGCGCCGGGAAATGGTGGGTGGGGCCGGATCCGGTGACACCAGATGATCGGGATCGGGAGGTTCCGGGCGGGTGGCCGACAGCGGGGTCCGCAGCTCCCGGATCAAGCTCCGGGACCGTAACGCGGTGACCAGGCGGCCTACCCGGAATGCCACGTGCACCACGAACGCGGCGATGAATACCCAAGCCCCGTAGTAGTGCGCCTGGTAGAACACGACCGGCCAGGCGTAGTAGTACTGGATGTTCATCACGCCGGTGACCAGCTCGAAAACCGCACCACCAACCAGCAACAGCAGCGACGCGCGGTCCAGCAGGTGGGTCAGCGAGCGCGCTGGCGGCCACTCGAACAGCTTGGGCAACACCGACCACAGCTTGGCCAGCACGATCGGGATGAGCACCAAGCCCAGGGTGACGTGCACGCCCTGGGT
>JAJPIR010000323.1 GCA_021324675.1 Actinomycetota bacterium | reverse complement strand
CTCAGGCGGCGCTCGGGAGAGGCATCATGATCGTTCTTGGTGTTATCTTACTCGTGGTGGGGTACCTGCTCGCGATCCCGATTCTGTGGACTCTCGGGATTATCCTGGTGGTGATCGGGTTGATCTTAATGCTGCTCGGTATGGCCGGGCACGCCATCGGCGGCGCGGCGCGTGTGATGACGCCTGCTGAACGCGGGGAATGACGAGGGCGCGCGCGGGTTCGGGTGCGCCCTCGGGTGGTGATCTGGCCTTTGAAGATGTCTTTAGGTATTTTTTGTCGGCCTGCTTGAGGTCGGCTTTTGCCTGACCCGTCTTGCTCTGAGCTTTGAGTTCGTGGTCGTCACCCGACCGGTGGCCTGTTTGCCCCGTCCTCTTGTGTTCTCCGGTTTGTTGTTGGCCTTGTCTCAAGGTTCATGGTGTTGTGCTTGTCCGGCGCGCGCCCGGTGGTGCCCGCTCGGTGAACGGTGGCCGGGCCGGGATGGTGGCGCCTGGTGGTGGTGCCGAGCGTCGGCGGTGACGGATCGGGGTGGGGTTAGGTGTGGTCGAGGCGGGGGAAGAGTACTTCTCGGGCCAGTAGGAGCAGGGCCGCGGCGGCGGGGATGGCGACCAGCGCGCCCACGATGCCCAGCAGCGCGCCGCCCAGCAGGACTGCCACGACGGTTACCAGGGCCGGTACTTTGACCGCTCGGCCGATGATGCGGGGGACCAGCAGGTAGTCCTCGACCAGTCGGTAGATCAGGAAAAACCCGATGGTGGCCAGGCAGACGGGTAGCGACACGCTCAGCGCGACCAGGCAGACCACCACGCCGGCGAGGGTAGAGCCGATCACCGGGACCAGGTCCAGGATTGCCACGAAAAGGCTCAGCAACAGCGCATAGGGCACGCCCACGATCGCCAGGAAGGTGAAGGTGAGGACCCCGGCGATCAGTGAGATGAGCAGGTTGCCCAGCACGTAACCACCGATTTTAGCGAAGATCTCGTCGCCGAGCAGGATCGCGCGGGGGCGGCGGGAATGGGGCACCAGCCGGTAGAGGGTCGCGCGGATGCGGGGCAGGTCGGCTGCGAAGTACACGGTGAGCACGACCAGGATCAGGGTGCTGGCCAGCGCGCTGAACGCGAGCTGGCCGGCGCCGAGCAGGCCGGTGGCCAGCCCCGAGGCATCCCCGCTGAAGGTCTGCTGCAAGCGTTGCTGCAGATGTACGCGCTCGGTGAGCTGACCCAACACCCGATGGTGAGTCTGCAGCCGGGAGAGCATGGTCGGGGCTTGGGTGAGGAACTGGGTGGCCTGGTGGGCCAGCGGGGGGATCGCCGCGGCCAGGAACCCACCCACCACCGCTAGGCCTGTCACCAGCACGGTGAGCACCGCCGCCCATCGCGGGAACTTGTGCCTAGCCAGCACCGACACTGCAGGCTCCAGGCCGATCGCCAGAAACAGTGCCAACCCGATCAGCACCAACACATCGCGAGCAGTGATGATCATGTCGACGATACCGACGGTGACCGCGACTCCGGCGGCAGCACTGAGGCCGATGAAAAACGGTGATCGGTGGGTGAGTGGTCTACTGGGTCCACCGGGGGCGTGCGGTGGTGTGCTGAGGTGGGCGGCGGCCGCGTCGGTGGCCTGGCCCTGCCCGGGTTCTGCGCCGCGGGACCCGTTCCCCCGCTGCGCAGTGTTTTGATCGTGCGCTGCTACCACCGTTTTCTCCTGCGTTCATGGCGCGTGCGCTGGCCGTCACACGCGCCTGGCCGATACGCCATCGCCCCTACCCGGGGCCCACCTCACGCCCCGATCACCACTACCCGACGCTCGAACCAGGACTCGATCAACGCCACTCCACCCACTCGGTCGAGCAGCAACACCACGCCACGCGCCCCTCACAAGCGAGGCCCTCGACAGCAAAGTCGCCCTCGCCTCCCCGGCCAGAAAGCCCCAAGACCCTCGACGCCGCGCTCTGCAGACGTCAAAGACCTTCGGGCTCCTGGGCGCTCGCCCCAGACCCTTGCCGCCGGGGGCAACCGGTCAGCGGCGCTTGTGGTCAACGGCACTAGCAGCGACGGACGCCCGTGTCTTGGAGACCTCATCGGCCTGGGTGTTCGCGCGCTCGGTCCTGCTGGCCTCCGAGGCGGTGTCATCGGACATTTTATTCTCAGCGGAGCGCGGGTGGTGGTACTCCGCCGGGTCCTCGCCCTCGCGCAGCTTATTGTTCCGCGACCCGGGAGAATCCTCGTGGCGCTGGTCGCCCCGGCCATCCCGCTGCTGATGCGCCGACCTGCCCTCTTGGGCCTCCGGAGACGTCATAATATCTTGCGCAACGTTGAGCATCGGTGCGGCGGTAGCCCACATGCTCTCGGCGAACCGGCGCTGAGCCTTCAGTACTTGCTCGGCGTAGTCGTAGAAAGCAACGGTCCACGCGGACATCAAATTGTCGGTCGTGGCCACGCTCGCACGCTGCTGATGATGACTGTCGCGATCCTGGTGGGCGTCGCGCTCGTCGTAGGTAGTTCCGATGGACCGTTTCTCAAAAGTAGTCATACTGCTTCCCTGAAATAATAGTCTTAGAATGATCCGGAGAAAATTTACAGCGCTGTCCTCGCAACACTGATCTAAATACCAACGTACGCGTCCTATTTGAGGGTGTCAAACCGGCAATTCGCGTCAGATCATTTTGGCGAAATGAAATATTCCACGAATCATGATTCCTCGGACCCTTGACAGCACTTCCCCCTCCCGCCCAACGCTGCATCCCACCTGTGGGTGCCGAATAGGTCATCCACAGCGGTGACCTGCGGCATCACTGAACAGTGGCCATCAGGGCATGATCGCAGTCGTGACGGTACGACTGCTCTATCTGATCTTTCGGCAGCTCACGGCCTGGCTCGGACTGCTGGCCCGTAGCCACGATCGAAGAATGCGGAAATCCTGGTGCTGCGCCATGAAGTTCGCGGTGTTACGTCGTCAGGTCCGGCGGCCGCGACTATCGTGGGCGGATCGGGCGGTATTCGCTGCGCGGACCCGGTTGCTGTCCCAAGCTGGCCGTCTTCATCGGATCGTCACCCTGCCACGGTCTTGCGGTGGCACCGGGACCTGGTGACGCGACGCTGGGCCCAGCCCCGACGCCGCCACACCGGGGGCCGTTCCACGGCATTCGAGCTGCGCCAGCTCGTGCTGCGCCTGGCATCGGAGAATTCGACCGGGGGTTACCGGCGGATCCCGGGCGAACTCGCCGGGCTCCGTTAACCGCTTGCACCAAGCACCGTGTGGTTGATCCTGAAGCGAGCCGGCGTAGACCCCGCGCCGCGCCGCGACGGGCCGAGCTGGCGGCAATTCTTGCGCGTACAAGCCCAGAGTGTTCTTGCTACCGACTTCTTCTGCGTCGACACCCTGCTGCTGCACCGGCTCTACGTCCTGTGCATCGTGGAGCACGCCACCCGCCGCGTCCACCTCCTGGGCCTCACGGCGAACCCGAGCGGCGCCTGGGTCGCCCCACAGGCGCGGAATCTGCTGATGGACCCGGCGATCGTGTAACGAGCTTCAGATTCTTGATCCGGGATCGCGACAGCAAGTTCACCGGCGTCTTCGATGCCGTGTTCGCCAGCGAGGATGTCCGTAGCCTGCGCACGCCGGTGCGGGTGCCTCAGGCGAACGCGATCGCCGAACGATGGATCGGAACCATGCGGTTGACGGTCGTCGGCGCGGAGTTGCCCTACACGGTGAATGTCCCGGTCTCAACCAAACTGGGACGCTGCCGTCACCCCTAGAGTGGTGTTAGGGCGGCAGGCGGATCGGTATCGTTGGTGAGGTAGCCCTGGACCCCGGCCACGCCTCATGCGTCTGCCAGAGGGTGGGGTCATGTCGGTGCCGCCAGCACACCCTGAGTCAGGAGATAGCCCCCACGGGGCAGTCACCAGCGTGGACATTGACGATCCTGCTGCCGGGTGTTCCTGTTCCTCCACAGGGTCATTGCCCGACCCCGACGCTGCGGGCGAGATCATCGTGCTGCGGGTGGTCGGTGAGGTCGATCTGGCCACCGTGTCGATCCTGCGGGCCGCGCTGGGTGAGGGTGTCCAGGCGCACCCGGCCCATTTCTTGGTCGATCTGACCCGGGTGGTCTTTGGTTCTGCCCGGGGCCTGGACCTCCTTGCCCAGTCTGGTCACACCGCCGCCGGACACGCGACCAGCTTCGCCGTCCGCGGCGTGTCATCTCAGCTCGGCCATGTTTGGTCTCTCGTTGGGGAGGGTGATCTCCCGATTGGTCACCGCGGTTGCGTAGCTGCCATGACCGGTTTCGGGTTGTCGAGTCAGGCTGAACACGTTCACGGGGTCCTGGTCAAGGCCAGGCAGAACTCGGGGAGGCATTGTGATCGTTCTGGGTATTGTCTTGCTGGTCGTGGCATACCTGCTGGCGATTCCGATTCTGTGGACTCTCGGGATCATCCTGATCGTGATCGGGGTGATCTTGGCGCTGCTCGGCGCCGTCGGGCACGCCGTTGGCGGCCGACGGCACTATTATTGACCTTCCGCGGGTTGCCGACCCCGAGGTCGAACCGGTTGGGACCGCCGACATTCGAAGACTCCACCGTCCGCTGTCGGTGAGGTGGCCGCCGGGTCGGTCAACAGCGGGTCTTTCTTTCAAGCCTCAACTATCACTCGTCCCCCTGAGGAGCCCCCATGCGCGTTGACAGCGTTCTTCCGAACCGGGCGTCGCCCGGCCACTCCGTGATCATCCAAGGCGATGGCTTGGAGACCGCGGAGAAGGTCTTCTTCGACGACCAGGCGGTCTCGTTTCACGTCGATGGCCAGGCCCTAGTGGTGGTAGTCCCCGACGTCTCGGGCACGGTCGAGGTGATCATCGAGGGAGGGGACGGCACGAGCGATGCCGTCAGCCTCACCATCGAGTAGAGCTGACTACCGAATCATCGGCCTCGCGGTACCTCGCTCGACCAGGTGCGGGCACCGTAGAGGCTTGGATTCTGCGCGGCTCGCGCATGCCCTGCACGCGAACGGACGACCTGCACGTCGACCTGTCTTGCGTACGGCGCTGGCACCTACGAGACGCAAAGCTGCACCTGACGATCGAGTTCCCGGTCCGAGGTGGTCGAGGCAGTGTTTCTTTTCCGGTAGTTCGGCTACTCACCCTCGCGCGAAAGCCGGTATTAGGGGGACCATCACGTTGTCGGTGGCAGCACAGGCCAGGTTGAACTCCTCGTCGGGGCGGGTTGGATCAGCCCAGCCTTGACGGTTGACCGTCTCCTTTACCGCCTGGGTAGAGCAGCTAACTAATACTGGCGGCGACGGCGACGGCGAGTACCTCGCCCACGGAATGCGTCCTTGACCTTCTCTCCGGCCTGCTTCAGGTTGCCCATCACCTCATCGGCCCTGCCTTCGGCTTGAAGACGCCCACTGCCGGTGACCTCGCCAGTGTCTCGCTTGATACGGCCGCGCAGCACCTGCATCTTGTCCCGGAACTTATTCGCGAAGCTCACACCGGCCTCCTACCCTCATCGTCGAGGGTGTCCCGGCCCCGTGCCCGGGACGCCGCCGACTCCTGCGAACATACCCTGATCGGAACCACGCCAGGCATGGCGTTGCGATCGGCGGGAATTGCTCAGGCGACCGGCTCGGCGAGCCCGTCCGGGGACCGTAGGCCGAACACATGCAGCAGCGACAGCCCGCCAACCCGCGTTCCCAGCCCATTACCCTCACCGAGCGCCACGCCCACTCTGCGCGTGGAGCTCGCAGCTAGACGTAAGCAGTTTGGACCTTTGCCTGGCCGACCGTGACGACCCCACGTACGGCACACAGTCAGTCACCGCCGACCCTTCCCGACGCGTCTCCAAGCCAGGCTCAGCCGCCACCTCGGTAGCCGAATCGGTAGCCAAGACCCCTCGGTACCGGCAAGACGCGCCAGCACAGCCTTCCGACTCGGGTCGCCCGCATCACTTCTAGCCTCTACGCGCGTCATCAGCATCTAGGCCAGCGCCCTTTCCTCGGGCGAGGATAGAAGCCTCGGCGCCAGCGCACGGAGTTTTGGCTGCGCCGCCGGGATCGGCCGCTCCGCGACGAATGCGGCGGTCACGGCGTTGACGCGCTAATCTTCCTGCCGAGCATCGTCGCTTTTTTCGTCCATCCTCGACTGGGTACCGCTAACCTCCCGGGCCAGGTCCCCCAGCGACCCTGCGCGTCCTGTTGTCTTTGTTGGCTACAACCGATGATCATCAATGGTTTCTGATGTAGTGGTAATAGTCGTACTGCGGGCTGGTCATTGGTCGGCTCGCCGCTGAATGCGAGCCGCCGGTAATATAAGGGATCTGGGCGACGACCAGCAGAGCAAGAATAGCACTGATCATAATGATGATCATCAGCATGGGAGCAGCTCCAGTCGGATCAGGGGGTGCTCCAGCGCGGCCACCCGGACCTCGGCGACGCCAAGGTAGGACGCGATCGCCGGGACGTGCGCGGTGAAGTCCTCGGCCCTCTGGCCGGCCAGCATGCGGATAACCAGCCCCACCGGGGGCCAGATAGACACCGAGACCACCTCCGGAATGCGCACCATTCGCCCGCCACCGATGCTGTGGTCACGATGGACCAGCCCGATCTCGGCAAGGCCGTCCTGCACGCGCCAGGCGAGCATCTGGTCGTGCGCCTGGTGGGTGCGCGCGAGATGCCGGGCCCGGCGCCGCGCCAGCGGATGGCGCAGCAGCGAGGGCAGTGGTGCGACGGTAGTCATGATCTCTTCTAACAAAACATTGGGGAAAGTCTTCTCTTTTTAAGAATAACGGTGTGGACGCTCAGATAATTCCCCGGTCCGGCCGGCACTCACATAATTCTGCACTATGGGATGCGCCCTGGTGTCGTCGTCGCGTGCGCTCCCGTGAGCAGCGCCGCAGCCAACCCGAGGGATTGGTATCCGGTGTCGGGCTCGCTGGCGTCGTCGGCGTTGGCCGAGCAGCTGCTCGGATTGCTGAGGCGTGATTGCCGGGCCGGAAAGGGAAAAAGGGGTCCACCGGGTGCAGAGCGCCGAACATCAGCCAACGAGGATGGTGTTGGGGCGTCGTTTTGATAGGGATTCACACCGGGGTGCTCCGGGGATGTCTGTCACTCCTGGGGCGGTGTGGGTGCGGGCGGTGGATCTGTACCGTTGGTGAGGTAGCCCCGGACCCCGGCCACGCGTTATGCGTCTGCCGGAGGGGGGTGAGG
>JAJPIR010000348.1 GCA_021324675.1 Actinomycetota bacterium | reverse complement strand
CCGGGTTCCTGGCGAACCCCAGCATCTGACCCCCACAATGAGGCCGACGAGCACTTGGGTTCCCTCTGAATGTGCTTCAGTTTTCCCGAACCCCAGCAGGTCGACTTGGTGCGGAACACGAGCACGTCTTCGTGCGCGATGAGGTGCAGGGGCAGGCCGGCGTGGCGTTGTTTGCGGATGAAGTCGCGTTGGAAGAAGCTGCCGCGGGCGACGAGATCCTGGTCGGCTACCCGGGCAAGCAGCGCCACGCAGCGTTCGACGGGGACCAAGCCGGCGTGGATGCCGCAGGCCAGGATCTGGGACGGCAGGTCGATGAGTTCGGCGTGTTCTCGCCAGGGGCGCAGGGTGATCACGATATGCCCGCCAGGTCGCAGGAACGCCGCGGTGGCGGTGAGGATTCTGGTGAAGCCGGCTAGCAGGCGGTGATGGCCGATGTTGGCCAGGTTGCCGCGATCGAGAAGGTTGCCGTAGCGGTGGTGGTATTTGTGCACCCCGCCCTCGGGGGTGGCGCTGACTCGGCCGTGGGTGGTGGGCCCGTAGGGCGGTGAGGTCACCACGAGCCCGATCTGTCCGCGGTAGTGCGCCGGCAACAGGGTGGCCAATTGGCGGGCGTCGCCGTGATAGACCTGCCCGTCGTGCTCGACGCCGGCGTGGCGGGCCAGCGCAAGGTTCGCGCGCGTGATCTGCACCCAGTGCGGTTCGTATTCCACCCCGATGGCTCGTCGGCCGTGGTGGACGGCTTCGATCAGGGTGGTGCCGATTCCGCACATCGGGTCGAACACGAGGTCGCCGGGTTGGGTGTAGTGGGTGATGGCGTAGGCGGCCACCGCGGGCAGCATTTTGGCCGGGTGGGCGGTGGATTCGGCGACGTAGCGGCCTTTGCGCTGGGCGGCTGACGAGGTTTGCGCGGTGGCCCACACCGACCCGGCCGGGGACACCGACTCGGGGATGACCGGGTTCGCAGGGGTGGTCCGCGCCGGGGAGTTGGGCACGCTGGGCCGAGAGGTGGTCGGGCGGGAAGCGTGCTGGGTGTGCTCGTTGGTCACAGATGTGCCTTTCTGCGGAGGCGGCGTTGGGGTGGTGGCGCGGGTATGGGTCACTGCATGACGTCGGTCTTGGCGGCGGTAGCGAATGTCAGGGGCGGTTGGTGGTCTTGCGGCTGGGCGAAGACGAGGACGTCGGAGGAAATCCGGCGGTGCGGTGGGGCCATCCCGGGCCCGTAAGCCTCGGGCGTTTGATCCACGGTTGGGGTGCTGTGCAGCTGCCCGCAGTGGACGGGGGTGTGTAGGGCGACGATGTGCTGGATATAGAGCAGGTCCGCGTTTTGCGCGCAGGCCACTAGGTGCCCGGTCGGGTCGAGAAGTTCGCCTGAGGACCAGTCACTGTGGGTGAGTACGGCGAGGATGCCGCCGACCCGCAGCAGATGAGCGGCCAGCAAAGTTATGTGATCAGTGGGGCAGGGGCCGCTGTGCTGAGGAGGCAGGCTGGTGATGATGAGGTCGGCGTCTGCGGTCGTGGTGTCCAGGTGGGTCGCCGCCACGTCCGGGGTGCTGCCGGGCAGAGGGTCGGTCCTTGGGAAGTCGGGGCTGTCAAGGGTGATGAGCTGATCAGCCCCGGAGAGTGGTGAGCTCGACGTCGAGGCGGTGGCGGTTGGCTCCCAATGGATCACCTGCGAGGTCCGGTGGAGGTCTTTGATCGCGGCGAGTGCGGTGGCTACTTCAGCGTCGGATTCGACCGCGGGGCTGTGGTCCATTAGTCCGCCGGTTCGCGCCGGATTGTGCAGCAGGACGATCTGGTCGCCGGGTGCACTGAATGAGGTGATGATCTTGGTGAGGATGGTCGTGGGCCACGTTGCGTCTGGGTCGGTGGGGAGGGGTCCGCAGGGCCACACGGTGGCTGGGATTGGTCCGGTCCAGACCGTGTGGTGACGGGTCGGGGCACTGGCGCGAAGGGCGCCGTGGCGAGCTGGCACGGTGCATGCGGGAGCGCTTGGGTAGGGCTGGCGGTGTCTGCCGGAGTGGGTGGCGCGTGACCGGGTGGAGTCGGTGGGGCTCTTGGGGGCGGGGGTTGGGGTGTGGTGGAAATAGGTCATGGATGCCTCCGTCAGAGTTGGTGCGCGCACGGCGCGTGGCGCTGATGACACCTCTGAACTCCGGAATACGGTGGTCTTTTCAACAGCCCGAGCCCAACTTTTTTCGCGTGTATCGCGGGCTGTCCGCCAAGAGGAAGGGGGGTAAAGCGGGCTGGTGTCCAGCCTGAGGCAGGGTCGGTGCACGCCGTCGGTCTGTCCCGAAGAGATCAGTTCGAATATGTTTTCTTTTGGCGTTCCCGAGCGGTCTGCAAGCTGGCATCAACTGTGAAGCGGTTAGGGGAATCCGGTAGTACCGCACGTCGCCGCCTACTACGGTGTCGGTATCCGAGCAGTTCGTGGGCTACTACGGCCGCTTGTCATCGCATCTTGACCCGACATGGCGTGATCCACAGGCCAAGGTCTGCAAAGATCTTCGTAGTCGCCAGTAATGATCGGCGAAGAGTTGCCGTAGTAGTGCGGTAGTCGATTGGTAGCGATGCCGTAGTGGTTTCGTAGCATTTCGGTAGTACCCGGTGTGGCTTCCTTGCGGCGTCGTTGTCCGCTACTGCGCCAGAAGGAGCCTCTGATGGCTACACGCTCCGATTTACCCCGCCGCTCGGGTGAGCGCGAATTACTGCCTTTGGATGCCGCGCGATCTGCATTTAATTGGCTGGTCACCGGTCCGGAGCCGGTTTCTGTCGAAGGCCGTTTGTTCCCGGGCCTTCCCCATCGCCCAGTGCCGCTGAACGAGCTGCGCGAGCGGTTGCTGCGTCGGCACTGCGGACAGGCCACCCGGGACGCCGTGTGGGCACACCTGGTGCTGCGCTCGCGCACCGAAGGTGCCACCTGGACGCTCGGGTGTGTCGGCGTCGCGCTGCCGGCGCTGACCACCATCGCGGCGACACTCACGGCGCACTTTGCTGGCGACCCCAGCGACATTCATGCCGCCGTGCTCACCGGGTTCGTCACCGAGCTGGCGCGCGTTGATCTGCGCAAGCCCCGGGTCATGTTGCGCCTGCGGTGGGCTGCATACCGGGCCGGACACGGCGCCCTGCGCGAGGCGCTAGACGCTCCAATTCCCTCCGGCAACCGGTTTCGCTCCACCGAACCGACGCCTGCATGGGGGCACCCCGATTTCGTGCTTGCCCGCGCGGTCGCCGAGAACGTGATCACTGCCGATGAGGCCGAGTTGATCGGCTCGACCCGCCTGGAGGATCACCCTCTCGCTGCCGCCGCGGCGCAACGTGGCATCAGTTACGCCGCCGCTGCCCAAGCACGGCGCCGGGCCGAACACCGGCTGGCGGCCTATCTGTCCGCCGACGCCCGTCGGGAAACCGCCGCGGACATTGATCGTGATCTGGAAGCCCATGCAGTTGACTCGGCGATCATTACCCGTGCCGTGCGGCGCTATCCGGGCCACCGTCCAGTATCACCCTCGGTAGCCAAACGGGGTCGACGATCGTCTGAAAAACCGTCCGCCGCGGTGTTGAAACACAGTCCCGCAGCCGGAGTTCAGGGGTGCGCGAGCACACCAGCCAGCCTCGCGTGCGCTACCTCGGCCACCGGACCGGTTGTTCAGTCCTTGCGGACTTTGGAGGTTCCCCGATGTGCCTGACATCCGAGCCCACCCAGTACCGATCCGCGGACCACGGACCACTGCAGAGCTGCTCGCGACGTGCCGCCTACGACACCAGCACCCTGGCGAAGTCCCGACTGGCCCGCAGGGGGCGCGCCCGCCTGCGGCACCGGCTGCTGACGGTCATGATGTCCGCCGCGTTTTTCACGTTGCTGAGCACCTCCATGGCGCATGCGCAGCCCACTCAGGTGCTTGCACTGGCGGGCAGTGTTGATCAGGTTTTGACCAATATCCGCAGCTGGCTGATGGGCATTTTGGCCAGTCTCGCCACGGTGTTTCTCTCGATTGGCGGGGTCCGCTACGTCATGGGCGGGGGCGATCCCGGTGAGATCGAAAAGGCCAAGACTGCGTTGAAGTCCGCCGCCCTCGGCTACGGCCTGGCCGCTCTTGCGCCCGTGGTCGTCACCGTGCTCCAGGGCATCGTCGGGGCATAACCAATGTCGCCGATATTGGCTTTCGACACTCGGGCAGCCGGTAATCCGCCGGTGGCCACCCGATGCACCGAAGAGCGGACTGCGCTTCGTTTGGGCTCCGGCAACGGGCACCGGGAAACGCTGTCGCCGTTGGCGGTAGATCAAGTTGGACCAGGCCCGCGGCGTCGGTTGCAGTGGCTGCCGCGTCTGGCCAGGACCGGGCCGGTGGTTAGGTGGCTGGTTGTCTCGGTGGGCGCGGTGACGATGACCGGCGCCGCCGCGCCTGCAGTATCGGCCACCACCCCCACGGCGTTTATCGCGTCATCGCCACCTGCCGACCCGTGCAGACCGGATTCGCTGCTCATGGTCTGCCCACTAGCAGCCCCGGCGACGACGTCACCGCACTCGGACATCCCCTTACCGCCAAGCCCACCAACCTGCTCGTTTGGATCACCAGAGGTGGGGTGCAAGGTTTCCGCCAACACCGTGGCGCCTGCCCCTTGCGCGGGGGAGGGCTGCATCCCGCAGCCGACGGCCTCGCCGCCTCCGCTGACCGGTGTGAGCACCGGTCAGCCCGGTGAGAGGGACACGGGTGAGGTGGCCTGCGGAGTCACCAGCCTCGGTGGTTGCGTTACGAACGCGATCACCACGTTTTTCCGGGGATTGGTCACCGCTGCGTTGAATCCGCTGCTGGAGCTGCTGTCCACAACGTTGCTGACCACACCTACTGTGGAAAGTCTGCCGCGCATCGGGCAGCTGTGGACCAACTCGTGGCAGATCCTGCTGGTCTGCTACGCGCTGCTGATCCTGATCGCCGGCATGGTGGTCATGGCCTACGAAAGCCTGCAGACCCAGTACTCGATCAAAGAGATCGCCCCGCGGATAGTGATCGGGTTTCTCGCTGGGGCGATGAGCTTGTGGGTGGCGAGCAAGGCGATCGAGATCGCCAACGGTGTCGCGCAGGCCGTCATGGGCGGAGAACTGGAGGCAGCCTCAGCCGGAAGGACGTTGCGCGATCTCGTCCTGAGCTCGGTTAACGGCGGAATCTTCGTCCTTTTCGTCGGGGTCTTCGTGGCCGGGATGCTGCTGGTCGTGCTGGTCACTTACGTCGTCCGGGTCGCGCTGACGGTCGTGCTTATCGCTGGGGCGCCACTGGCGCTGATGTTTCACGCGCTGCCGCAGACCGAGGGCATCGCACGCTGGTGGTGGAAGGCCTTCGGTGGGTGCCTGGCCATCCAGGTCATGCAGAGTCTCACCTTGATCACCTCGATGACGGTGTTCCTCGCCCCTGGCGGGTTCACCCCGTTCGGTCCGACGACCAGCGGGCTGGTCAATCTGCTGGTGGCGCTGGCCCTGTTCTACATCCTGACCATGATTCCGTTCTGGATCCTCGGCTCACTGCGGATCGGCGGGGGGCGTCGCTCCGTGGTGGGCACGGTCGCCCGCGCCTACGTGATCGGCACAGCGCTGGGCTCGGTCCGTGGTCGACCCCACGCGAACACTATGGGCCATTACCGCCCTGGGTCTCCCGGCGGTGGCGGCCCTCACCGTGGACCCGGGAGCGGTGGCCCTTCCGGTGGCCCCCGCGGTGGTGGTCCGACTGGTGGGGGGCCGCACGGCGGCAGCGGCCCCTCGGGCCACCCCAGCGGCGGCCGCTCCGGGGGGAGTCGAGGTTCTTCGGGTCATGGAGGTGGTCCTCGTCGAGCCGGCCAGCCGAATCCTCCCGGGCGGTCCCGACCTCAACCGCCCCTCACCCGCCAAACAGTCGCGGTATCCGGCCGGTTGGCACCCATGACCCGCATCACCAGGCCTGCTGGGCATAACCCGTCTGCGGCGCCGCCTGGTGTTCCCCGCCCGGTGCCGCCACACCGGCCTGGTGTCCATACCGGGGGCCTGTTACCTACGCCGCCATCGTCCAGGCTGCGAGCCTCGCCACGGCGGCTACCGACGGAGGCGCCGGCACCGGTCAGACCCGGACCCACCCAGCGACCAATCCCAGCCCGTCCACCCCGCTCCCGTTCTGGAGGTATGTGGTGAGCGCTCCAGTGCGCATTCCCGCTGACGTCGATATGCCCGATCGCGTGATCGGTCCCCTGACTACCCGCCAGGTCGCGATCCTCGCCGTCACTGGTCTGGTGCTGTATGCGGGATGGAGTCTCACCCGCTCCGTCGTGCCAGCTCCGGTGTTGGTAGCGCTGGCGATTCCGCTGGGCGCGGGCGCCGCAGTCCTCGCTCTCGGCCAGCGCGATGGAGTCTCGCTGGACCGGATGTTGCTGGCCGCCATCCGGCAGCGGATGGCAGCACGCCACTACGCCGCCGCACCCGAGGGCGCGCACCCGGCCCCGGCGTGGCTGAGTGCGCAGGCCCGCGGCGCGAGCGCGGGACATCCCAGGAATCGCCCAACCACTGGGTATCAGGAACAGGTGCCCGGGTCGGTGATGCGCCTGCCCGCAAAAACGGTCACCGAGACCGGCATCATCGACCTGGGCAGCGATGGCTTGGCCCTGGTCGCCGTGGCCTCCACAGTGAACTTCGGGCTGCGGACGTCCACCGAACAGGACGCCTTGATTGCCAACTTCGGGCACTATCTGCACTCGCTGGCCGCACCGGTCCAGATCCTGATCCGCACCCTGCGGCTGGACCTGTCCGCACAGATCACCGATCTGCGGCGACACGCCGACGGCCTGGCACATCCGGCGCTGCAAGCCGCCGCGATCGAGCATGCCGAGTTCCTCACCCAGCTCAGCGAGCACAGCGAGCTGCTGCGCCGCCAAGTCCTGCTGGTGTTCCGCGAAGACCTGCGACCACAAGGCCCTCCCACCGATCTCGGTGGTTCTTCCGCCTCGGCGATGCTGGGTTCGCTGATCCCCGGCCGACCACGCGGCGGCGTCGACGGTGAGCAGGGTGGAGAGGGGGTTCGGCGGGCTGCGGAGGCGCGTTTGGTCCGTCGGCTCGGTGATGCCGTCGAGCTGTTGGCCCCCGCGGCCATCGTGGTCACGGCACTAGACGCGGGGCAGGCCAGCGCCGTGCTGACCGCGGCGTGCAATCCCGACACGCTGCTGCCGCTCTCCCGTGGCCTCGCGCGCGCCCACGAGGTCATCACCACCGCCGCCACCGCCAACGACCTGGCCAGCCAGGTCGGTTGGTGGCACGACCACACTGCACAAACCTGCAACGACCGGAACTACGACGACGATGAGAACGGCCTGACGCGAGATAAATTAGATCGATCGACGCGGCGCCGGGATCGCCGCGGGACAACCGCCGCCGACACCCCGTCCAGCGCATTTATCCCCGACACCGTCAGCGTCGGGGCGCGGCACCTGGAGGTGGGCAGCGACTGGATCGCCTCCTTTGCTGTGCTCGGCTTCCCGCGTGAGGTCCACGCCGGGTGGTTGCAACCGTTGCTGACCTACCCGGCACGCCTGGACGTGACGGTGCAGGTCGAGCCGATCGACCCGGTCACCGCCGCCTCTCGGTTAAAAAAGCAACTGGCGAAGCTGGAGTCCGGGCGCCGGCACAACGCCGACTACGGCCGGTTAGAAGACCCACAGATCGAAGCGGCCACCGAAGACGCCTACGACCTGGCCTCCCGAGTGGCCCGCGGCGAAGGCAAGCTGTTCCGGGTCGGGCTGTACCTCAGCGTGCACGCCGACTCCCAGCAGGTCCTCGCCGACGAGGTCGCCGCCCTGCGATCGATGTGCGCGTCGCTGCTGTTGGACGCCAAGCCCACGACCTACCGCTCGCTGCAAGGCTGGGTGACCACGCTGCCCCTGGGCCTAGACCTCATCGGCATGCGACGCACGTTCGATACCGCAGCGCTGGCCGCGGCGTTCCCGTTCACCTCACCCGACCTTCCCCCGGCCGATCCCACCAGCGTGGCCGCCCCCTCAGGCGTGCTTTATGGCTACAACATCGGGTCCCAAGGACTGGTGCACTGGGACCGCTTCGCCTGCGACAACCACAACTCGGTCATCCTCGGACGCTCCGGCGCAGGAAAGTCCTACCTGGTCAAACTCGAAGTCCTGCGCAGCCTGTATCGAGGCATCGAAATCCACGTCATCAACCCCGAAGACGAATACGCCCGCCTCGCCGACGCCGTCGGCGGCACCCACCTCCACCTCGGTCGCCCGGGTGTGCGGCTTAACCCGTTCGACCTGCCCATCCATACTCACCGCGACGGGCGGCGCTCCGCCCCGAAAGACGCCTTGATCCGCCGCTGTCTGTTTGTGCACACCGTCATCTCCGTCCTGATCGGAGCCGAATCCGGGCCCACTGAACGGGCCGCGCTTGACCGCGGGATCACCGCGACCTACCAGCAGGCAGGGATCACCGCCGATGCCCGCACCTGGACCCGCCCAGCCCCCACCCTGCGGGATCTGTACGACGTCCTCACCGCATCCCCGGACCCGGCGGCGGGTGAGCTGGCCGCCCGGTTACATCCCTGGGTCGAGGGCTCGTTCCAGCAGCTGTTCAACGGGCCGACCACCACCAACCCCGAAGGCCACCTGGTTGTGTTCAGCCTGCGGGATCTGCCCGAGGAACTCAAAAGCGCCGGCACCCTGCTGACGTTGGATGCGGTATGGCGCCAGGTCAGTAACCCAGCGATCCGCCGCCCCAGGCTGGTGGTCGTCGACGAGGCATGGCTGCTGCTCAACCAGCACGCCGGTGCGGAATTTCTGTTTCGCATGGCCAAAGCAGCGCGCAAGCACTGGGCGGGGTTGACCGTCGCCACCCAAGACTGCGCTGATGTTCTCGGCAGTGATCTGGGGAAGGCAGTGGTGACCAACGCGGCCACCCAAATCCTGCTGCGTCAGGCGCCGCAAACGATCGAGCAGATCTGCCACACGTTCGATTTATCTGCCGGAGAACGACAATTCCTTCTCTCCGCCGATCGAGGCCAAGGATTGCTGTCAACGGGAACCCAGCGCGTGGCCTTCCAGGCTACCGCATCGCCCACCGAGCACTTTCTTGCGACCAGTGATCCCGCCGAGCTCGCCGACGACACCGGCGATACCGATCTAGTCACGCCGAACATCGCGGAATCCTGCTTCGATCTCGGATTCGCAAGTGAGCCGGATGCTCCTCTTGGCGATGACGCATTCGCGTTTCCTTTCGATCATGGTGACGGGCAGATCGAGCTCGACGTCGCTTAATCCCCACACCCTTCCGATCCAACCCATTATCGCGCGGAGGCACGACATGCCTGCTTCGGTACTCGCTGCCCTCATCACCAGCCACACGCCCGAAAACCACGCCGCACGGATCGCAGGAACGTCAATTAGCGGAGTAGTCGGCGACTATCTTAAAGAACCCGGCGGAACCCTGCTCGCGATCCTGCACCACCTGCACGAATGGGCGATTACCTACGAATCGATCATCATCCCTGTCCTCACAATTACCGTAGGTGCGCTCGTGGGGATGCCGTGCTGGTGGGCACGACGCTGCCACGCCCAATTCCTCGCCCACGCCCGGCTGGTCACGGTGCTCGTTCCACCCTCGGTCGACCCAGCGGGCGGGCAGGCGTTGTGGTCCAATCTGGTCGGTCTGCTTCGCCCGGCCTGGCGGCGCTGGCTAGCCGGGCAACCACACCTCGGATTTGAATACGGCTTCTCCGAGGCCGGCGTCACCCTCCGGCTGTGGGTGCCCGGGGTGATCCCACCCGGTCTCGTCGAACGGGCCATCGAAGCGTCTTGGCCAGGCGCCCACACCCACACGACCACCGCTAGCCCACCGATTCCTGCCCCGGGGGTGGGGCAGCAACGGCTGGTGGTCGGCGGTGAGCTGCGGCTGGGCCGCCCTGAGGCCCTGCCCATCCGCACCGACTTCGATGCCGATCCCCTGCGGGGCTTGCTCGGCGCCCCGGTCGGGCTGGGCCACGGTCAGCACGCCTGCGTGCAGATCCTCGCCCGCCCGGTCACCGGCCACCGCGTCGCCCGAGCCCGCTACACCGCCCGCCGCCTGCACACCAGCGGCTCGACCCGCTTGATCGGCCGACTCCTCGACCTGATCACCCCTGGCATGAGGACCCGACGAGCCCCCACGAACCCGGGCCGCATCAACGGCGATCCCCTGGTGTCGCTGGAGTACTCCGTTCAAAACCGCGCGATCATCACCAAACAACGGGGCAGCCAGTACGAGACGGTGATCCGCTACGCCGTGGCCACCCTGCTCCCGACCGGCTCATCCGACCTAGAGATGCGCGCCGCGCGCGAGGTCGCCCGCGGCCGGGCACACGCCCTGGCCGCCGCGTTTGCCTGCTACACCGAGCACAACCACTACACCCGCCACCGGATCCGCCGACCTGCCACCGTGCTGCCCGGGCGGCGATTCCGCCGCGGTGACTTGCTGTCGGTGCCCGAATTGGCCGCCGTAGCGCACCTGCCCACCGACGCAGCCATCCCTGGGGTGCAGCGCGCCGGCGCCAGGGCCATCGCCCCGCCACCCGGGATCGCCATTCCCGGTCCGGACGCCAAGCCGATCGGTGTCACCGACACCGGTCATCCCCGGCCGGTCGCGTTGCGCGTGCCCGATTCCCGACACCACCTGCATGTGCTCGGCGCCACCGGATCGGGCAACACGGCCCTTCGTTTAAGACACACCTATTGGGCGACATCTGCTGCGCGTGGCTGCGGACAGGGTCGTTAGTCGCTCTGCTTGATTCGAGGGCTCGGACGGCATGTGTGGGAGAGCGGTCCCGGCCCCCGGGAGCGGGCAGAGTGTGTCGCTCGCGGGGGCGGGCTGTGTTCTCAGGTGAGTCTAGTGCCTTGTTGTGCGTGGTGTGCGGGGTTGGAGGATGGCTCGGAGTGCGGCGCGCTGGGTGTCGGTCAGGGGTGGGGCGTGGGCGATTAGGTGCTCAATGTGTGCGGTGAGGGTGTCGGGGAGGGACGGTGGCGCTGGGACCGGTGGTGCGGTGGGGTCGTGCTCACCGGTGGTGGGGCCGGTGGGCGGGGTGGTTATGGCCGGGGTGTTGGCACATCACCTCCAGATGGTCGAGGGTTGCGTGGGCAAGCATGCTTAACGAGTCAGTGGCGGAGGGGTTGCGGTTTTGTGCTCGACTGAGTGGTTTCGCGTGCGGTGCCTGCGCCGATTACCCCGCTACCGGTAACGCTGCGTCGCCCCGGCGGGTAGCGGGGGGTCTCTACCCGGGTAGAGGCCCCGGGTAACGGCCTTTGACCAGCACGGTAGCGGGGGTAGACCCCCGGTGGGGCGGCTGGTGCACCGGTTACCGAAGGCCAGGGTTTTCCGTCTGTGACCTTCCTGGATGGCGGTGGTGGGCGTGAGGCAGGTGGTGAGGCACCAGCTTTTGGCGAGGGCACTTGCCTTGCTTCCGCACTCGGTGTCCTGCCGGGTCTGATTTGCGGCGAGGCGGACAACCTGGCGAGGCAGACCCGGGTCGGCCATGCCGACAACAGGCGGTTTTAGCGGTCGAGACGGGCTACCCTTTATCTGCCTCGGGGCCGCCTGGAAAATTCCTGGACCGCTCCGCGGTTTTGCAGATAGATCTAGGTGTGGTGAGGCCGCTTGCCGATTCGCCTGTTGCCTGCCGACCGCTTAAACCCGTCCCGGCAGGTCAGGTCAGATCACTGGGGGACGCGTGGCAATGGGACACCTTCGGTAGGGTGGCTGACCTGCCCAGAGTGCTCGTCGGCGTGCGGCTGGGACGGGTAGCCGGGCTTTCCCGCGGCCGTCCCTACCAGCAATCGCGGGCGGGGTTCACGGCACTGGACATTGCGGGACGGGACATCTCGGATGCGCGCGGCGCGGCTGTGGTCGGATCGGTGCTGTGTGGGCTGTTGTCACTCTTATGGTGCGGTTTCGGCTTGATCCGAGATCGGCTGAGAGTAGTTGGATCTGTCGAGGGAGGGAGGGCGGTGTCCTCGGGTGTCAATCCCCGGATTCCGGGGGTAATGGGGGTGTGGCCGGGTGCGTGTATGGGGATCTCTATCGAGCTCTCTTGCTGGTCAAGCTGGGGAGGTGGCGGGAGGGACCCGGCAGGGAGAACTCCCTTGGGTCCCCTTCGGGCTTCCCTGACCAACTCCCTCAGCTGTCAACACCAACAGGCGTAACCTAGTCGGGAGTATCGATCACTCTACGCTGTGAACGGCGCGGCGAGACAGACGGTCCCTGATATGGCAGATCGTCGCCCCGTGTCTGCGGCTGCCTTGGCGGGGAGGAGCTTGCGAGATGCTGACTTTTTCGCAATCGAGTAAGCGGGCCTGCGACGATCGGACGGTGAGCCTTTGTGGCGTGCTGGGTTGGCCTCGACTGCCTGCTCCCTGCAGACTTTCTCAGGGTGGTGCCTGGACGTGGCTACTGTGCACGTGAAGGCCGGAGATTTACCCCGGTAGGTGTAGTAATCTGGCTGACGTGATCACTTTAGGTATAATTTTGCTCATTGTTGGGTTGTTGATCCATAGCGCCATTCTGTGGGTTATTGGGATCTTTCTGCTGATAATTGGGGTGATCCTAGCTTTGCTCGGCGCTCTCGGGCGTGCCGTGTTCGGCCGACGTCATTATTGGTGAGAGTCCAGGATGATCTTCATGGCACTCGGGGTTTCCACGCTTGGGAATATTTCAACCGGACAATGATGAATTAAGGGGGTAATTCACGTGTCCGGATCTCCGTTCGTCAATCTTTGCCCGGACGACAGGATCTGCTTTTTTCAAGAAGATGGCCGTGAGGGAGCATTTGAGATACGTTCTGGATTGTCCGTGTGCACGCATCTTGAGGTGCTTCCTTTGGTCAGGTCGGTCGTAAACAATACCGACGCGCCGATACAAGTATACTCATCTCTTGGGTGCATTGGATCTTTTGTAGAGGTTGCGCCGAAAAGCGGTTGCGTGAGCCTTGATCTGCCGGAGCGGTCTTTTAAGAATAAGCAAGAATGAGCCTTCTTGGGCTGGCCGCCTGGGCGGGCGGTGCGGTTGCGTGCACATTTGGTCGTATCTCGACCGTGCGTACAGTACCGCTACTAAATAACCCCGCCCGCACTGACTGGGCAATGACACCTCGAAATAGTCTTGAATGGCTGAAATGCATCTCGGTAGTTCCACGCGTTCTCAACGATGACCAACGTCCGACGGCCTAGATACGGCCTGAACTTGATGACCTCGGAGCGTGTATCGGTCATTCTCTGCATTTTTGTCCCGCGATGTGGAGCTGGGCTGCATCGTGTAGCGATCAGAGACTTGTAGAGCTGTTGGCCGCTATGCATGGTGTCTGGCGCGGGTTACACTGAGTTACTTGTTGTGGTTGATGCCGCTTCGAGGGGAGGGGGCAGACCGCAGCACAAAAGCCTTGAAGAACTGCTGGTGCCCCGTGCGGCGTCAAGATTGCTCAGTCACTGTCTAGCGGTGGGTGCAGCTGATAGCATCACCGTCTCTTCGCTGGGCGGCCATGGCACGTTCGGAACGATTACCAAGCACTTACTAGACCGGGTGGCGGTGCGCGCTCGCCCGAATCCCGGATCACTGGCGGATGCACCCGCAGTGTAGAGCGGCGGGTTATTGGTATCGGAGGGCTTCGATGGGGCGTAGCCGGGCGGCGCGGTAGGCGGGGTAGCCGCCGGCGATCAGCCCGATGGCCAGGCTGATGATGAAGGCGACGAGCACGGGCAGGGCGGACAGCACCGGGCTGAACCCGGCCAGTACTCCCGAGGAGGGGGCGAGGGCCGGGGCGACGATGCGGATCAGCACGGCCAGGCCGATCCCGGCTCCCACGCCGAGCAGGCCCCCGAAGCCAGCTAGCACGGTGGATTCCAGGAGGAACTGTTCCAGGATGGCGCGGCTGGTCGCGCCGATGGCTTTGCGGATGCCGATTTCGCGGGTGCGTTCGGTCACCGAGACCAGCATGATGTTCAACACTCCGATTCCCCCGACGATCAGCGACAGCCCGGCAACAACCGGGGTAAAGATCACCAAGATGGTCACGATCTGGTTGAAGCTAGTCAGCCGGGAGCCCAGGGTTTGAATCTGGTAGTCGCGCCTTTGCGGGTTAGTGACGTGGCGACGGGTATCCAGAATCTGGGTGATCTCGGCGGTGGCGGCGGGCACGGCCGCCTGTGAGGTGGCTTCGGCGGTGATTTGATGCAGTTCATTGCTGGTGCTGCCGTGGCCGTAGCCGAAAACGTAGCGTGTGGGTGCCGAATAGCTCATCCACAGCGGTGGCCTGTGGGGTTCCAAAAGTCGGCCTACGTCGCTGACTTGGTGATCTGTGTGTTCAGCTCTCAGTGTCATAGTGCGTCGGTGCCACGTTCGCCGGTGCGGACCCGGGTCAAGGTTTCTACTGGAGTGATCCAGATGTTTTCTGCGCAGCCTCGTGGGGAGGTGAGCTTGGTGATGATGTGGAGGATGTCGGTGGTGTCGTGGTTGGCGGTGACGAGCTCGATGCGAATGTGGGGGAGCAGATCGACATGGAATCGTTGGCCGCGATAAATTTGGTCGTGGTTGGCGCCGGTGAGGTCGCGTTGGAACACTTCGGTGATGGTCAGCCCGGTGATACCGAAGATGTCCAGTGCTTTTTTTATGGTTTCGAATTCTGGGGGGGTGACGACAGCAGTGATGAGTTTCATGGTCACCCCTTGTTGGGGCTGGGTGGTGCGGGCCAATCGGCATTAGCTGCTCGACGTGGGGTTGGGCGAGGTCGGTTGGGTTTGCGGTGCTGCGGTGGTCGTGCTCCGCGGCAGTGCGCTTGGTGGCCTGGTGCCCTCGGCGCGGACGAGGGTGTCGATGGGGTAGGCCTCTTCGTCGTGGACGGCGAGGTCACCGGTTTCGAGTACCTCGTTGGGTAGTCGCAGTGGCATGAACAGGCTCAGGAACTTCAGGATGAGGAAGGTGATCAGAGCGTCCCAGACGATGATGGTTAGCGCGGCGCCAGCTTGCCAGAGCAGTTGTTTGGGGTTGCCGTAAAGCAGTCCCGCGTAGGAGACGTTGGCGGTGGATCCGCTGCCGAGGTAGACGATGATGCTCGGGTCGGCGAACAGGCCGACCAGCAGGCCACCGGCCAGTCCGGCCACTCCGTGGGTGTGTACCACGCCGAGAGCGTCGTCGACCTTGCTGAAGGGCTTGACTTTGCTCAGTTTGTTCCAGGACAGCCAGACCAGCGTGGAGGCGATGAGTCCGGTCAGCAGCGCGCCGAAGCCGTTGATGTATCCGGCGGCGGGGGTGATGGCGACCAGTCCGGTGATCATGCCGTTGACCGCGCCGAGGAAGGTGGGTTTACGGTCGATCCCGAACCACATGTCCAACACGACCCAGACCAGCAATGCCGCTGCGGTGGCCAAATTCGTATTGATTACCGCAGTGGAGGCGTCGGCGCCGGCGAAGTAGGGGTCGCCACCGTTGAATCCGTTCCAGCCCAGCCACAGGATGCCAGCGCCCGCTGCGGCCATCGGGAGGTTGTTGGGGATGGCGCGGGCGCGGTCGCGGGCTAGCCGTGGCCCGATTACCGCGGCGGCCACAAACCCGGACGTGCCTGCGGCGAGGTGGATGACGTAGCCACCGCTGTAGTCCAGGGAGCCGTGCTGGGCCCACCAGCCGCCTCCCCACAGCAGGAAGGCGTTGACCGAGTAGGCCAGCGTGGACCACAGCGGAACGAAGATCAGCCACGCCTTGAAGTTGATGCGACCGACGACACTGCCCAAAAACAGCAGCGGGGTGATCCCGGCGAAGACAAATTGGAAGTAGGCCAGCGTGGACAGCGGGAACCGGAACAGCGGCATCGTCCCGTTGAGTAAGGGTATCTGCGCTTGGGCCTGGGTGGCGTGTCCGAGGATCGGAGCTGGCTTGCCGACAAAGTTGCTCAGGATTCCGGGGCCAAGCTTCAGGGGGCTGCCGAACCCCATGTTGAACACCCACAGCACCCACACGAGCAGCACCAGGGAGAACCCGGTGAAGGCCATGAGCATCGTGTTGACCGCCCACTTGCGCTGCACGATCCCGCCATACAAGATCGCGAGACCGGGGATGCTCATCAGCCCGACGAGCGTCGCGGCGACCAGTTGCCAGGCGTTGTCTCCTGCGTTGAGCCACGGAGGGTACGGGTTCATTGCAACTCCTTGCACCCATATGGGGTGTAGCGAGACGGCCGCGACCCCAAGTGGGCAATATCGCGTACTATCCGCTAGAAAGTAATCAGAAAGAGTGAACCCGATTTGTTTCGCTCAGGTTAAGTTGCGTGACGATACGATAAAACGTCGCTGTTCCGCATGCGTCGACGTGGCCGGCCGATCGCCCAGCACCAGTGCCGCGCGGATTCGTGGATTTTCCGCAGATCCGGTTCTCTCCGGCGGCGGCTGTCTCGGCAGCGCATCCGTTGCGGGGTCGACGGACCCTGTCTCAAGCTCGGGTGGCCGGAGAGAATACACGCACCGGCAAACCAGTGAGGCAGCTACGGTGGAGGCGGGCAGCAGACCAGCGGTGCCGCGTCGGTGTCAGACGATTCGAACATCACGCTGCCCAAAGTTGGACTCCTACCTAGCCTCTCCTAGGCCAGTGGATGCCGCCAATTTAAATGACTGTTCAGTTACCAGTAATATACGCATCGTGAAGAAATTAGTGAATTAGCTGTGAGTTTAGCTAAACCATTTGCATACAGCTCCGGCCACGGGTTATGCGTGATAACAGTGTCCTTGGCGGGCAGGGCAGTGCCGCGGGGGAAGATCAGCAATGAGCCTGTGGTATGCGTTACTTGTCGCACTGCGTGCGGTGCGCGCCCACTGGCTGCGATCCGCGCTGACTATGCTCGGTCTGATCATCGGTGTCTCGGCGGTGGTGCTGCTGGCTGCCTGCGGCCTTGGGGTGAAAAACTCGGTCGACGCGCGCATTGAACCGGTGGCTAACAACATCACCATCGTGTCGCAAGCCGTGAGTGTGCCCAACGCTCCTCCGGCGCAGCCATTGACCGACGACGACGCTGCCGCGCTGGAAGGCGCGCCGGATGTCGGCAGCGTCGCCCCCGCGGTGACCGGTTCGCCCACTCCGGGTGCTGCTACCACCGGGACTCTGATCGCCACCACCAGCGCCCAAGATTTGACGGCGAACATCATCGGCACCACGGACAACTGGGCATCGACGAACAACCGCAATTTCACGGCCGGGTCGTTTTTCGACGACACCCAGACCCGTGACGCCGCCCGGGTCGCCGTGCTGGGCCCGACCGTGGCGCGGACGTTGTTCGGGCACAGCTCGGCGGCGATAAGCCACACCGTGCAGATCAACCACGTGCCGTTTCGCGTGATCGGGGTGATGGCCAGCTACGGTCAGCAACTGGACAACACCGCCGTGATGCCGCTGGACACCGCCCGCCGCTACGTCTTCGGATACGGCATGGGCAGCACCAGCCATCAACTCCACCAGATCACCGCAGAAGCCACCCAGCAAGCCGCTGTGCCGGCCGCGATGGCCGAGATCACCGGCATCCTCGACGCGCGCCATCACATCACCAACCCACAGATGCGCGATTACCAGATTCAAACCCTGGGGTCGCGGCTGACCAGCTTCAACCAGATCGTGACCATCCTGGTATTGTTCACCCCGGCGGTGGCTGGGCTGTCGCTGGTGGTCGGCGGGATTGGCGTGTTAAACATCATGCTGGTGTCGGTCACCGAACGCACCCGGGAAATCGGCATCCGCAAAGCCATCGGCGCCACCAGCCGCGCCATCCTCAAACAGTTCCTTCTGGAGTCCACCGTGCTGGCGGGCCTCGGAGGGCTGCTCGGCGTGGGAGTCGGGATTGGGCTGGCCTTCCTGGTCCGCGCCATCGCGCCGGCTATCACCCCCGCTACCGGCGCCCTCGCGGACTTCACCCCTGTGCTGTCTGCCCCGCCCGTGCTCGCAGCATTTACCATTAGCCTCGGGATCGGGCTGCTCGCCGGTAGTTACCCGGCCTACCGCGCCGCCCGGCTGCGCCCCATCCAAGCGCTCAGATACGAATAACCGAAGAGAGCATGAACCATGCAAACGCTCATCTTCACACTTTCCTTAACGAGCGCCCTGCTGCTTATAGGGATCACTGGTACTCTCATCGGAATCACTCGTCTTGTCTACCCATCGAGCCGTCGTTACTCCCCGAAACGGGACAAAAATACGCGATCGCGAACCCGAAGGGCGACGCGCGAGACGTGATCACGGACCAGAAGGCTCGGTACACCCTCACTATGACAATGACAGGTATCAGGCACCAGCGCACAACTATAGTCCGCTTGGGGACAAAGTAAAGCCGATAAACACGCCAATGGCGAACAGGGGGATGAGGGTGTTGGTGTCCCCGCCGATGCATGAGTCGCCGCGATGCTGAACCGTGGTCGGCGCAACCACGCGAACCGATGAACCAGCGGTCGCCGTGGTGGGGTCTTTCCGGACTTGCGCTTCCCGGCGGATTCATGGTGCCCCGGGCAAACCCGCGGGGTTAGATGCCTGGCAGTACGAAGCGGGGTCGAGTGAGTGGCGACCTGATAGACGTGTCCTGTTAGACGTGTCTGTACGGATTTGGGTGACCGGATCTAGTGGCCTGTGGTGTTCTCTACGAGACGGGCATCCGG
>JAJPIR010000341.1 GCA_021324675.1 Actinomycetota bacterium | reverse complement strand
GTGCTCTCGGCAGCCACTACCGAGGACCGGCGGACGACGGTCCCGACGACGGTGACAACGCGGCTCGTGCAGCGATGTGTGGTTGTGTATCAAGCTGACCCTCCGGTCAGCGGCGGGTGGATCAACGACGCAGGCCGAGGCGCTCGATCAAGGATCGGTAGCGGTTGATGTCGACCTTGGCGAGGTAGTTCAGCAAGTTCCGGCGGCGGCCGACCATCAGCAGTAGCCCCCGCCGGGAGTGATGGTCGTGCTTGTGGTGCTTAAGGTGCTCAGTAAGGTCCATGATCCGCTTGGTCAGCAGGGCTACCTGGGCCTCAGGGGAGCCGGTGTCCCCATTGCGCAGCCCGTACTCGGCAAGGATCTCACTCTTCTGTGCGGTGGACAGCGCCACGGGTAGATCTTCTCCTGTCATCGTGTACCGTGCGTCCGCGAATAACGCGGTAAGTACTGATCTCAGCCGACCGCCACGGACCGCAGCCGGATCCCTGGCGACATTACCAGCCGACTCGACCATGCCAGGCGCCGCCCTGGATCACGAACTTCCCCCAGCGCTACGGGAGCTATCGAGTCGCGACGTCGGGTGCCGATCCACCCTGCTCGGCGCTTGCCGCGTGCTGCAGCACCCGGGCCAGCCGCGGGCACTGTTCCCGCAGCAGGTCGGCCGCAGTGGCCAGTTCATCCGGTGGGGCCACCGCGCGAAGAGCCTCAACGAGTTGGTCATCACGCTCCCCTATCGGTAGTCCCTGCCACTCCTCTGTGGGCCGGCTGACCGTCGGTCGTGAATCACGGACCTGCTCCAGCGCAGCCCGGATTGCCTCCGGATCACCGGAGGCAACCTCGGGGGTGAGAACCCGCCGCTCCAGCATCACCATCCGGGCCAGCACCGCGGGATTGCCGATCTTTGCTCGACGGCCACTCATCAGCTGGCTCAACATCGGCGCGCTCACGCCGAGCACCTCGGCCAACTGCGCCTGGGAGCAATCGAAAGCGACCACGAGTCGCCGCACCCGATCCCCGAGCGATTCCCCGTACCACTCGCGCTGGAGGGCGAGATTTCGCGCGACGGCGAGCTGCTCGTCCACCGGACTCCCCTTCCGTGCCCGTACTGGCATCCTGCCAGCCGGAGCAGCCACTGGGGGCGCGATCGCTCAGCTCGTCTGCTCGAACACCGCGCGGGTGCGCTCCACATCGTCGCCGATCTGGGCCACCAGCTGCTCGGGAGTATCGAAGCGGCACATGCCACGCAGGCGCGCGATGAAGTCCAGCGCCACCCGCTCGCCGTAGAAGTCCTCCTCCAGATCCAGCACGAACGCCTCCACTCGACGTTCCTGACCGGAGAATGTGGGATTCGTCCCGATCGAGACTGCCGCCGCCAGCTCCCGGCCCCGGTGCAGGAACCGACACGCGTACACACCATCAGCGGGAATCGCAGCATGCCGGGGAGTCGACAGGTTCGCGGTCGGGTACCCCAGGCTGCGGCCACGCTGGTCTCCGCGGACCACAATGCCTTCCAGCCGGTGTGGTCTGCCCAATGCGGTCGCCGCGGCTGCCACGTCACCGGCGGCGACGCAGGAGCGGATGTAGGTTGACGAGAAGGTCAGCTCCCCCTCGGACAGCAGCCCCACCCCCTCGGCGGTGAAGCCGAACCGCCGACCCAATTCGCGCAGCAGGTCGATGTTCCCGGCGGCCTTGTGCCCGAAAGTGAAGTTGTCACCTACCACGACGTCGGCCACGTGCAGGCGCTCTATGAGCACCGTATGGACGAATTCGTCGGCCGGCATCCGGGAAAGTTCCAGCGTGAAGGGCAGCACGAAGAACACCTCGACACCGAGCTGCTCCACCAGTTCCGCGCGCCGGCGCAGGCTGGTGAGCTGCGCCGGGTGGCTTCCCGGGCGGAGAACCTCCGAGGGATGCGGATCAAAGGTCATCAGCACGCTGGGAAGACCCATCTCCCGGGCGCGCCGTACGGCGTGATTGACCAGCCGGGCGTGACCGCGATGCAGGCCGTCGAAGACGCCGATGGTGACCACACTGCGGCCCCATCCGTTGGGGATGGCCTCAAGTCCACGCCAGCGCTGCACAGACCAGGAGGCTAACCGGTCGTCCGCCAGGCCTCATCAGTCACCGGCCCTGATCAGTCACCGGCTGGGTGCAGTACGAGGACCGGGCGGGCCTGACCATCACGCTCAGCGAGTAGCGCTACGGCCACGCCGTCAGGATCGATGGCGGCGTGCGTTCCGGCCAACCCGATGGCTGCCAAGGAGGCGCCGTGAGCCAGAGCCCGGGCCTGCTGGGCGTCGACGGCTCGGTGCGGGAATGCCTGCATCACGGCTTCATCCAGGCGCGCGGACAGCACCGGCCCGCTCCTGGTCAGTTCGTCCAGTGTGCGGGCTTCGTCCAGCCCGTATGGACCTACGCGGGTACGGCGCAAAGCGGTGAGGTGACCCCCGACTCCCAGGGCTGCGCCGAGGTCCCGGGCCAGCGCCCGGACGTAGGTGCCGCCGCTGCACTCCACCAGTACGTCAAGGTCGGTCACCGCCTCACCACGGCGCAGCGCGACAAGTTCGAACCGGGAAACGGTCACCGGGCGCGGGGCCAGCAGTACCTGCGCACCGGCGCGGGCCAGCGCATAGGCCCGCTTGCCGTCGACCTTCACGGCGCTCACCGTGCTGGGCACCTGCTCGATGTCTCCGCGTAATTCCGCGAGAGCCACGTGGATCTGTAACTCTTCGACCGTGGCCGCATCGGCGCCACCGGTGGGCTGTCCCTCGGCGTCGTCAGTCGTGGTGAACATGCCCAGCCGCACCGTGGCGCGGTACACCTTCGGTTCTAGCGGCAGATACCCGAGAAGCTTGGTGGCGCGTTGCACCCCGCAGACGAGTACCCCGGTCGCCGCCGGGTCCAGCGTGCCGGCATGGCCGATACGGCGGGTACCCAGCAGCCGGCGCAGCCGGGCCACCACATCGTGTGACGTCATCCCAGCCGGCTTGTCCACCACCACCAACCCGGCAGGCGTGTCAACCCAATTCCGGCATGGAGACATATCGGGTCTCTACAGCCCTCTGGACCCCGATATGTCTCCATGCCGGGGTGAGGGTTGGCAGTGGGGGGCGTGGTGCAGGGCCGTGCGCAGTCTGTCGAGGACGCCATCAGCGGTTCCATGGGCGGTGAAACCGGCAGCGCGACGGTGGCCGCCACCTCCGAATTCGGCCGCGGCGGCGGAGACATCGATGCGTTGCTTGGCGCGTAGCGACACTGACCACCGATCCGGTTCGACTTCCTTGAGTACCGCGGCAACCTCAGCTTCCGAAGTGGTCCGCACGAGGTCCACCACGCTTTCGATCTCCTCGCGGCGCAGATCCGCCGCATCGGCTAACCGGACCGTGGTGTGCACCAGTCCCAGGCCCTGTGCCGACGCCAGCTCCAGGCGGGCACGGCCGAGCACCGTGGCCAGCATGGGCAACCAGCCGAACGGATGGGTGTCGAGCAGCTCGCGGGTAAGAAGTTCGGGATCTACTCCGGTGGCCAGCAGCCGCGCAGCAATGGCGTGAGTGCTCGGGTCAGCCCGGCGAAAGCAGCTGGTGTCGGTCACCAGGCCGGCGTACAGGCAGCGCGCGATCGGCTCGTCTAGCGGTACCCCCAACGTGTCGAGCAACTTAAGGACGAGCACTGCGGTGGCATCGGCATCGACGTCGACCAGGTGATGGGTACCGAACCGTTCATTGGTGGCGTGATGGTCGACCACCAGCACAGCGCCCGCGGTATCGACCCGGTCGGCAAGGCAGCCAAGCCGACCCCGGCTCGCGGTGTCCAGGGCCACCAGCAGGTCCGGCTGGGTCGGTACCTGCTCCGGTGGCACGATCAGACCGGCCACGTCCAGCCCGCGCAGCGACTCCGGAGTCTGCTCCGGCGCACCAAAGCTCACCCGCACTGTCGCTCCGCGCCGGTGCAGCGCGAGTCCTAAAGCCAGCGCGCTGCCCAGCGCGTCAGCGTCGGGCTGCACATGGGCCACCAAGGTCACGTCACGCGCGACCGCGAGGAGCGCAGCGGCCTCGTCAGCGGTATTGGTGGCGTTAGTGGTATTGGGAGTGATACCCGCGTTCCTCACTCACGGCTCCGGTACGGGTCTGGATCACCGGCGGGGGAGGCCTGCGCCGCGATGCGAGCGACCTCGGCGTCGGCGTCGTGCGCCCGGGCAAGCAGCTCATCGATCCTGCGCGCGCCCTCTGGCACCTCGTCACAGCGGAAAGTCAGCGTTGGGGTGAACCGGACACCCGTTTCCCGGCCGACCCGGGAACGCAGAATTCCGGTCGCACTGGCCAGCGCGGCAGCCGCCCCGGCGAAATCTGGCGGCGTGTCGACTGTCGGTCCGAGCACGGTGTAGTAAACCGTCGCATCCCGAAGATCTGCGGTCACCTTCGCATCGGTGATTGTCACCATGGCCAGCCGGGGGTCTTTGACCTCGTACTCCAGGCTGGACGCGACGATCTGGGCGATCCTTTTGGCGAGCCGGCGAGCGCGTGGGGGGTCGGCCATCGCAGCGTTCTCCTCAACATTGCTAAGCATCGTCAGCGTTTACGGTTGTCTACGACACGTCACCGACGTTCTCGGTGGTCCGCCGCTGGAGTACCCACGCTAGTCGTCGTCTGCGTTGCGTTCTGGGTTGCGTTCCGGGTTGCGTTCTGAGTTGCCTTCAGGCGGTGCTGCCTTCCGGGTCGTCCTCCGGACCCAGCATCCGGTGCCTCGCGGCCAGCAACTCCAGTTCCGGACGCCCAGCCACGAGCCGTTCACATGCCTCAAGCACCTCGCGCACGTGGCCGCCGTCGGTGGCCACCGCAGCCACGCCGATCAGCGACCTGCGACGGAGGTCGACGTAGCCGGCCTCAGCCGCTGCGACGTCGAAGCGCCGGCGCAGTTCCGCGATCACTGGTCGGACAAGTGAGCGCTTCTCCTTAATCGAATGCACATCGCCAAACACCACGTCCAACTCCAGAGCACCGACGTACATCACTCACCACCGGTTGGCAGCTTTTGACGGCCCGTGCGCTGAGGTTGGTGGCCCTTGGAGGGCCACCAACCTCAGCGAGGGGTTAGGTGCGAGGCTTCTCACGCAGCTCGTAGGTCTCCACCTCGTCGGCGACCCGTATGTCCTGGAAGCTCGACAGGGTAAGGCCACACTCGAAGCCCTCCCGAACCGACGAGGCGTCATCCTTGAACCGTCGCAGTGAGGACACCGTGAGGTCCTCGCGGACAACCACGTTGTCCCGAAGCAGCCGGGCCTTGGCGTTGCGCCGGATCTCACCGGAGGTGACCATGCACCCGGCGATGGTGCCCACCTTGGAGGACCGGAACACCTCGCGGACCTCGGCGCGGCCCAGCGACACCTCCTCGTAGATCGGCTTGAGCATGCCCTTGAGGGCCTGCTCGATATCATCGATCGCCTGGTAGATCACCGAGTAGTAACGGATCTCCACACCCTCACGGTTGGCCAGCGCGGCCGCCTTGCCGTCGGCGCGAACATTGAACCCGAGCACGATGGTGTTGTCCGCGATGGCGAGGTTGATATCGCTTTCGGTGATGGCCCCCACCCCCCGGGAGATCACGCGTAGCTGCACCTCATCACCAACGTCGATCTTCAGCAGGGCATCTTCCAGCGCCTCCACGGTGCCGGCGTTGTCGCCCTTGAGGATCAAGTTGAGCTCGCTGGTCTCCTTCAACGCCTGGTCCAGGTCCTCCAGGCTGACCCGGCGGCGCCGGGAGGCGAGATCAGCGTTGCGCTCCCGGGTACGCCTGCGGTCGGCGATCTGGCGAGCGATGCGGTCCTCGTCGACGACAAGGAAGTTGTCGCCCGCACCGGGCACCGAGGTGAAGCCGATAACCTGCACCGGCCGCGAGGGCAGCGCCTCGATGACGTCGTCACCGTGCTCATCGATCATCCGCCGGACCCGCCCGTAGGCGTCCCCAGCGACCACCGAGTCCCCTACCCGCAGCGTGCCTCGCTGCACCAGCACGGTGGCCACCGGACCGCGACCGCGATCCAGATGCGCCTCGATCGCCACGCCCTGGGCCTCCATGTCCGGGTTCGCCCGCAGGTCTAGCGAAGCGTCCGCGGTGAGCAGGATCGCCTCGAGTAGCGCGTCGATGTTGGTGCCTTCCTTGGCGGAGATGTCGACGAACATGGTGTCGCCGCCGTACTCCTCGGGGACCAACCCGTACTCGGTGAGCTGACCACGGATCCGGGTCGGGTCCGCGCCCGGCTTGTCGATCTTGTTCACCGCGACCACGATCGGTACGCCGGCCGCCTTGGCGTGATTGATCGCCTCCACCGTCTGTGGCATGACGCCGTCGTCAGCCGCGACCACCAGCACCGCGATGTCGGTTGACCGGGCACCGCGCGCCCGCATTGCGGTGAACGCCTCGTGACCCGGGGTATCGATGAAGGTGATCAGCCGCTCCACGCCATCAAGCTCGGTGGCGACCTGGTAGGCACCGATGTGCTGGGTGATGCCGCCGGCCTCGCCACCCATCACGTTGGCGTGGCGGATGGTGTCCAGCAGGCGGGTCTTGCCGTGGTCGACGTGACCCATCACGGTGACCACCGGCGGCCGGGACTCGAGGTCTTCCTCACCGCCAGAGTCTTCGCCGTACGACAGGTCGAACGACTTGAGCAACTCGCGGTCCTCGTCCTCGGGGCTGACGACCTGGATCCGGTAGTTCATCTCCTGGCCGAGCAACTCGAGCACGTCGTCGGACACCGATTGGGTGGCCGTCACCATCTCGCCGAGGTGGAACAACGCCTGCACCAGCGCGGCCGGGTTGGCGTCGATCTTCTCGGCGAAATCGGTGAGCGAGGATCCGCGGCGCAGCCGGACGATCTCGCCGTTGCCGCGGGGCAGCCGGACACCGCCTACTGACGGCGCCTGCATGTTGTCGAACTCCTGGCGCTTCTGACGCTTGGACTTGCGGCCCTTGCGCGTGGGTCCACCGGGCCGGCCGAAAGCACCGGCCGCGCCACCACGGCCCCGACCACCGGCACCGGGCCGGGCCGGGCCGCCACGGAATCCACCGCCAGCAGGAGCACCAGCACCTGCCGCGCCGCCAGGAGCACCGCCCCCGCTCCGGAAGCCAGCTCCGCCACCACGGCCACCGGCTCCACCGCGACCAGCACCCGGACCCCCAGGACCGCCACGCGCATCACCAGCACCGGGCCGCCCTGATCTGCCTGGGGCTGGCCCAGAGCTCGGCGGCCGTGGCGGCATCATGCCGGGGTTCGGCCGTGGTCCGCCGCCACCGGGTGACCCGGTGCGCCCGGTAGCCGCGCGGTTGGTACCGCCCGGACGGGGAGGCATGGCGCTCGGGCCGGCCGGACTTGCTGGCGCAGCAGGCCGCTGGGCCGGCGAACGCGGCGCGGCGGACGCACCGACGCCGAACGGGTTGTTACCAACCCGCGGCGAGCGCGGACCCGGCTTGGGGAACCGCGGACGTGGCGCTTCAGGCGCTCCGCCGTCGTCGGGCCGGGTCGCCGGGCGCTGCTCGGGGGCTGGCCTGGACGACGCCGCCCGATGCTCGGCCGCAGGGCGGGACGGTTCGGCGTCCGCCGGCGGGCGAGCCGCCGGCTCACCGGCTGCTGGCGGCTGCGGCGCGCTACGGCGTTCCATCGGCACCGCACGCTGCGGCATTCCCGAGGGAGATACCCGAGGAGGGACCCCCGGAAGCCCAGTTTCAGGCCTTACACCCGGCCCACTTCCGGGCTTCGCCACGGGTCCACTGTCAGGCGAGGACCGCGGACGCCGAGCAGGCGGCGGTACGGGGCCAGGCTTGACGTTGCCTGCAGCAGCAGGCCCCTGGGTGCCCGTCGCGGGACCGCCAACCGCAGGGCCGCCAGTCGCCGCGCCGTTGGAGTGGGACGGTTTAGCCGTGTCGGAGGGGAACGAATCGCGAAGCTTACGGGCTACCGGTGCCTCCACCGTCGAGGAGGCAGATTTCACATACTCACCAAGATCGGCGAGCTTCTTGAGTACATCCTTACTGGTGACGCCGAGCTCCTTTGCGAGCTCGTGCACACGGGCCTTGCCTGCCACTGCTCTCCTCACTGATGGAGCCGGCGGCAATCCCGCTCGACCCCGTTACTAGTCCATGTCCATCGTCGTCAGAGCTTCACGACTGCGGGTACATTTCGGAATCGACCTGCTCTCTGCGTCTGACCACGCGCCGGGGCGGTCCCGGACGCGGCATGTCCGCCGGCGAGCCGGGGACCTACTACCGTCTCCGAACGGCTTACGTGAGGAAGGCGTGCACCGCAGCGGTGTCGAGCTCAACCCGGGAGCGCAACGCCCGCGGGAAGGCCCGGCGCCGCTCGGCCAGACGCAGGCACCCCAGATCGGGGTGCAGCCATGCGCCCCGGCCGGGATGCCGTCGCCGCGGGTCGGGAACCAGAATTCCCTCCACCGCCACCACACGCAGCAATCCGGAAGCCGCCGCCCTGGTCCGGCAACCCACACAAGTCCGGACTGGCCCAGCGGGCCGCTGTTCGCGGCAACGCCGGACGTCGTCCGGGCAGGCGTAGACCGTCCCCCGACGGCGAGCCGTCACGATTCTAGCGTGTCGGCGCGGCCGGTGGAGAACCGGCATTGGTCACTGGTACCTCCGCGCGCGAAGCGCGCGCGGGCTGAGCCGCCGCGGGATCGGCATCGCTTCGGATATCAATCTTCCATCCGGTGAGTCGGGCGGCCAACCTGGCGTTCTGCCCCTCTTTACCGATCGCCAGCGAGAGCTGGAAGTCAGGGACGACCACCCGGGCTACTTTCGCGCGCGCGTCGATGACCTGTACTGATACAACCTTAGACGGGGACAGTGCATTCCCTACGAACGTCGCCGGGTCGTCTGAGTAGTCGATGATGTCGATCTTTTCGCCACCCAGTTCGCTCATAACGTTACGTACCCGCTGGCCCATCGGCCCGATACAGGCGCCCTTGGCGTTGACTCCCGGGACGGTGGATCTGACTGCGATCTTGGATCGATGCCCCGCCTCCCTGGCCACTGCCGGGATTTCGACGGTGCCATCAGCGATCTCGGGAACCTCCAAGGCGAACAGCCGGCGGACCAGGTTGGGGTGCGTGCGGGACAGGGTGATCTGCGGTCCACGCAGTCCCCGGGACACGCCCACCACGTAGCATTTGATCCGCTCGCCGTGCCGGTAGGTCTCCCGCGGGGCCTGTTCTACCGGCGGGATGACGCCCTCCGTCTCGCCTATCTTGACCACCACCACACCGCGGGCGTTGGCCCTGGCGTCGCGTTGCACCACACCAGCCACGATCTCGCCTTCCTTGGCCGAGAACTCGCCGAAGGTTCGCTCATGCTCGGCGTCACGCAGACGTTGCAGGATGACTTGCCGGGCCGTGGTCGCCGCGATCCGACCGAACCCCTCGGGGGTGTCGTCCCATTCCCTGATGACGTTGCCGGCGGCGTCGAGCTCCTGCGCGAGAACTCGGACCAGGCCGGTCTTGCGGTCGACCTCGATGCGCACGTTCGGTTGATGGCCGTCGGTGTGCTTGTACGCAGTGAGCAGCGCCGTCTCGATAGCCTCGAGCACTGTTTCAAAAGAGACGTCCTTGTCGCGTTCAATGGCGCGCAGCGCGGCAATATCGACGTTCACCTTTCCTCCAAATCATGCCGTCGTGCGCCGTCGAGTGCAGC
>JAJPIR010000299.1 GCA_021324675.1 Actinomycetota bacterium | reverse complement strand
TGCCCGAGGAGGACGTTGCCGGGCTTGACGTCCCGGTGCACGATCCCCGCCTGGTGCGCAGCAGCCAGCGCCGCGGCGACCTGGTAGCCGATCCTGGCGACCTCATGCGGTGGCAGCGGACCGTGCTCGGTGAGCACGGTGGCCAGGCTGCGCGAAGGCAGGTATTCCATGACCAGCCAGGGCACGACCTGGTCCCCGACCCCGGTCCCGCGATCGAGCGCCACGTCATAGACGCAGATGGCGTGCGGATGCTGCAAACGAGCGGCGATGCGGCCCTCGCGCATCGCCCTAGCCCGGGCCGTCTCTGCCTCGTCCTCGGCCAGGCCGGGCTGCATGAGCAATTCCTTGAGCGCAACCGTGCGGTCCAGCCGCTCGTCGTGCGCCTGCCACACCACGCCCATCGCGCCGGTGCCGATCTGCCTGTCCAGCCGGTAGCGACCGGCGACTAGCCGGGTGCCTGAATTCATCAACCACGCTCCTCGCTGACCGCCTCAGGCTAGGCGTTCCTGAGCAGATCCGGACTCGCGCGAGGCTGTCGCGTCGCTGTCCGGTAGCTCCGGCAAGACGGGCGGTGCCGGCCTGACTAGCTCAACCGCCGCTGCGGTAACGGCTCCGGGTGCTCTGTAACGCCTGGTAGCCCACTGCGCCGCTCCCGGCACCGGCCAGGATGGCGAGAATGTCCGCGGCTGGCCCGCCGCTGGACAGCAACAGCGCGAGCAGCGCAACGGCGAAGGTGACCCCCGCCACCGGAACCCGGCTGCGCACGTACTGGCTGACCGGTTCGCCCCCAGCTCGGCGATTGGCCGCCGACCCCAGCATCGCGAGATATCCACCGTGGGCCGCCGCTGCCAGCAACCCAGCCAGCGCGGCGAGCACCGCAAGCACATGGAGCACCACCATGCAGCCAGTCTGCCCTGTGTCGGTGCTGGCAGTGTGGTGGCAAACGGGACGCGTCGCCGCGTCGATGCGCTTGTCAGTGACCGAGCCGGCCGCGTCCTAGCCGCAGCAGCAGCATCGCCAGCTCGCGGCCTTCCGGGCCCAGCGACCGGTAGCGTTCAAGCACGGCCATCTCACGACCGTGCACGACGCGCGGCCCGCCAGCTGCTCGGCGCGCCTGGCCGATGGCTTGAGATACCGCGGTGCGTCGCTGCACCAGACGCAGGATCTCCGCGTCGAGGTGGTCGATCTCCTGGCGCAGGGCGGTGAGGTCGGGGACTGACGGGTTCGAGACCGTGGGCGCTGCCTCGGTGGTGGCCTGGTGGGACATCTCGATGGTCTCCTCATCCTGGCTCGGAGCCCGCGTTCCCTGGCAGCAACAACGCCCCGGGTCCGTGGACTCCGGGGCGTTGTGGTGGTCTGGCGTGTGCGTCACACCATCACGGGCACCGGATCCGGTACCCGTAAAAAAAGCGTCGGCGGCTCAGCACAACAGAAAGTCTGCCACGCTCCGTGCGGCGCCGTCCACCGGCTTGGGGACTCGTGGGCACCATTCGGTGCTTGAGCACTGTTCGCGTTCACGGCTCATCTGCCGGGTAACCTGGTCGCCACAATGAGTGCCTCCACGTATTACGGGGCCCCCGGGGCCGGGTCTGGCGGGACACCCGCACCCGGGATTGGCGGGACACCCGCACCCGGGATTGGCGGGACACCCGCACCCGGGATCCCTGCCCTGCATGGCCTGCTCGCTGGGCTCAACCCGCAGCAACGCGCGGCGGTGGAACACGCTGGCTCACCGCTGTTGATCGTTGCTGGGGCCGGCTCCGGTAAGACGCGGGTGCTCACGCACCGCATCGCCTACCTGCTTGCCCATCGCGGCGTCGCACCCGGGCAGGTGCTGGCGATTACCTTCACCAACAAGGCCGCAGCCGAAATGAGGCAGCGGGTCAGCGCGCTGGTCGGCGGGCGTGCTGCGGTGATGTGGGTGTCGACCTTCCACTCTATGTGCGTGCGGATCCTGCGCCGGGAAGCCGCCAAGCTGTCCGGGCTGACATCGAACTTCTCCATCTACGACGCCGACGACACCCGTCGCCTGGTCGCCATGGTCGCCCGGGACTTGGACCTTGATCCCAAGCGCTATCCCGCCCGGACCCTGGCGGCCAAGATCTCCAACCTGAAAAACGACTTGGTTGGCGTGGAGGCGGCGGCTGGCGCGGCGGGCAACGACCTGGATCGTCGGGTGGCGGAGGTCTACGCCAGTTACCAGCAACGTCTGGCTGCCTCGAATGCAGTGGACTTCGACGACCTGATCATGCGTACGGTGGAGCTGCTGCAGACCTTGCCCGACGTAGCCGAGCATTACCGGCGCCGGTTCCGGCACATCCTGGTCGATGAGTACCAAGACACCAACCACGCTCAGTACGTGTTGATCCGGGAATTGGTGGGGCGGGCAACCGCGGAGTCGGATGCCCCAGCGGAGTTGTGCGTGGTCGGCGACGCCGACCAGTCCATCTACGCTTTCCGGGGCGCCACCATCCGCAACATCGAGGAGTTCGAGCGCGACTTCCCGACTGCCCGCACGATCTTGTTGGAACAAAATTACCGCTCTACCCAAACGATCCTGTCCGCGGCAAACGCGGTAATCGCGCGAAATCCCGGACGCCGGGACAAGCGGCTGTGGTCGGCCGCGGGCGACGGCGAACCGATCATCGGCTACGTCGCCGACAACGAGCACGATGAAGCCGCGTTCGTTGCCTCGGAGATCGACCAGTTGGTCGACAGCGGGCAGGCTCGGTTTGGCGACGTGGCGGTGTTCTACCGGACCAACAATTCCTCGCGTGTGTTCGAGGAGGTGTTCATCCGTCTCGGGTTGCCCTACAAGGTGGTCGGCGGGGTCCGCTTTTACGAACGCCGCGAGATCCGTGACGCCTTGGCCTACCTGCGAGTACTCGACAATCCCGAGGACACAGTATCGCTGCGCCGGATCCTCAACACGCCGCGCCGAGGCATCGGCGACCGCGCCGAAGCGGTAATCGCCACTTACGCTGAGCGGGAACGCATTTCCTTCGCCGCGGCGTTGCGTGCGGCCGCCGCCGGGCAGGACATCCCACTGCTCAACCCGCGATCCCGCAATGCACTCACGGCGTTCGTGGCATTGATGGATGAGCTGCGGGAGAAGGTGGTTGGCTCGGAGGTCGCCGAGGTCCTTGAGGCGGTGCTGGAGCGCACCGGGTACCGGGCCGAGCTGGATGCGTCGGAGGATCTCCAGGACGGCTCCCGGCTGGACAACCTCAACGAGCTGGTGACCGTGGCACGGGAGTTCGCTTCCGAGGTGGGGCCGGTTGTCCCGGTCGAGGATGGTGGCGCTCAACCTGGCTCGTTGGCTGCATTCTTGGAGCGGGTAGCGCTGGTCGCCGATGCTGACCAGCTGCCAGACGATGATGGGTCGGCTAGCGGTGTGGTGACCCTGATGACCCTGCACACGGCGAAAGGCCTGGAGTTTCCGGTGGTGTTCCTCACCGGTTGGGAAGACGGCATGTTCCCGCACCTGCGCGCGCTTGGTGACACGACTGAGCTCGCTGAGGAACGCAGGCTCGCCTACGTCGGCTTGACCCGAGCCCGGCACCGGCTCTACCTGTCCCGGGCTATCACCCGATCGGCGTGGGGATCGCCGATGAGCAATCCGGCGTCGCGCTTCCTGGCCGATGTGCCCGAGTCACTGGTGCGCTGGCGGCGGGAGGATCCCGGACGCGCCGGCCCGGTCGAGCGCACCGTGTTCGGCCGCCCCAGGGCGGCGGACATCACCGGCAGCGATTCGGCGCAAGCCGGCGTGGCGGCTAGCGGGATGCGCTCAACGCCGTTCCGGGGCTGGCAAAACACCCCGGCGTTGTCGCTGGACGTCGGTGACCGGGTAACGCATGACAAGTACGGCCTAGGCACCGTGGTGGCCACTGACGGCAGCGGCCCGCGCGCTACCGCGACTATCGACTTCGGCTCCTCGGGAACGGTCCGGCTGATGCTCATCGGTGGGGTGCCCCTAGTCAAGCTGTAGTTGGGTGCCCTTCAAGTACCGCCAACCCGGCACTGACCCGTCGCTGACGGCAGCCAACCCCGGTTGATCGTGCGCAGCCTCGTGATCGATTTACCTCGCCAGTCCGGCGAACCGGCCCCGGTTTCTGTCCACTTGAGGGCTGCCAGATGGAGGCGCGGCAGTCCAGCATTGCCTCCCCTGGCCATCCGGGTACGGAAATCGGGGTTGAGCTAGGGCAACCCCCCATGAGTCCAGGCGGTCAGCTGCGGCACCCTGAACATTGTTGATCGATTGCCTGGGCGTAGCGCCGGGATGCCCAGGCAATCGACCTGGTCGCAAACGCCCCCGCGTTGTGCCGAGCAAGCTGTTCTAGCGCGCTAACGGGGTTCAGCGGGCGGGTCCTGGATGTCCGCGTCGGCCGTGAGGGTCCGCTGAACCCAGGCGACGTCGTGCCATCTGCCGTGCTTCCAGCCGATGCGCCGGTACGTTCCAACGTGGGTGAACCCCGTGACGCGGTGCAGTCCTGCACTTGCCTCGTTGGGCAGCGTCATGCCTGCGACGGCAGTGCGGAAGCCTCGCCGGGTCAGCCGGTCGAACAGGGCCTCGTAGAGAGCCCGACCGCCGCCGGTACGCCGCCTGCCTCGTTCCATGTAGACACTGACCTCGCACGACCACCGGTATGCCGCCCGCGACACGAACGGACGGCCGTAGGCGTAGCCCACGACGCGTCCTTCGCTCTCAAGCACCACCCATGCGTGCGTGCGCACGGCGGCAGCGATGCGCTGTGCCATCTCGGCCGGCGACGGCGGGTCGCACTCAAAACTGATCGCGGTGTCGGTGACGTAAGGGGCATAGATCAATGCACATGCTTCGGCGTCACACCGCAGCGCGTCTCGAATGTTTTGTCCTACACCCACCATGCCTAGATAGTAACAATTCAGCTCCTATAGTGGACTGCATGGGAGACTCGTTTTCTGCGTCCCTTGCCGCAACCCTGCGCTCAGCCCGGCTCGCCCGGGAGCTGTCCGTCAATACCCTTGCCGAGCGCTCCGGTGTCTCCCGGGCGATGATCGGAAAAATTGAGCGCGGCGAGGCCCAACCAACCGCCGCGCTCCTGGGCAAGCTGTCCGCTGCGCTGCGCATGACCCTTTCCGAGCTGATTGCCCGCGCCGAGGGCTGCCGCCAGCGGCTGGTGCGGGCCGCGGACCAACCGGTATGGACCGATCCCGGCAGTGGTTACCGCCGCCGTGCGGTATCTCCGGCCACCAGTGGGCCGCTCGAACTCGTCGAGGTCGAACTTCCCCCCGGCGCCAACGTCTCCTACCCAGCCGAGTCCTACGCCTTCATTCACCAGCAGATCTGGATACTCCAAGGTCGGCTACGTTTCCGTGAAGGCGATACCGAGCATGATCTCGACGCTGGCGACTGTCTCGAGCTCGGGTTCGCGGCGCCGTGCGCATTCCTCAATCCCACTGGGCAGACCTGCCGGTACCTCGTCGCGCTCGCCAAGCGCGACCGGTAACGCGAGATGGGTCCACCGCCGGCCAGAAGGCGGCGGCATGCGCCGGTGGTTTGATCGTTCCCGCGGCGCAGCATGTCACCGCTCCGGCCTAGACTTCGAACATGTGTTCGATTATGCTTATGGGGGTGGGGAGTGGACGAGCGGTTACGACGGTTGCTGGCCGAACGCGTGGAAGCCTACTTGCGCGATGTCGAGTGGGTGCTCAGGGGAGCAGATCCACAAGCGCCTTGGCCAGCGATACGGTCCTGGTTGTTGCCCCTGGTGGTGGGGTGGCGGAGCCTGTTGGGACAGCACAGTTTCGGCCTGCGCGGCCAGTGCCGGCACTGCGATCGGGGACTTCGCCGGTGGCAGGGCCGGCGCACCCTGTGTTCGGTGTGGCGTACCGCGCACGCTCATCTGGTTGGCGGTTGGCCTGGCAGCGGCAGATGATGACCTGGCGAGCAATGCGATCAGAAGTCGATGCCGTGCTGGTGCAGCCAGATTATTGGATTTATCTTCCGGCCAGCGGCGTTCCACACTTCGAAGTGCAGATGTGGCCCAGTCGAGTTGCCTCGGTTGCCCATCTCGGCGATTTCCTGGCCTGCTCGCACTTTTTGACCTGCCGTGACAAGGGACCGGTTGATGTGCCCGTAGACGGTAGTCGTTCCATCGGAATGCCGGATCCGCACCCAGAGGCCGAAGCCGCTCGCCGGCCCGGATTCCACGACGACGCCATCAGCAGCTGCCAGGATCGGCGTGCCGATGGAATTGGCAAGGTCAATCCCCCAGTGGAATACGCCCCACCGCGCCCCGTATCCCGAAGTGAAAATGCCCTTTGTGGGCAGGACGAACCGGGGCCGGTTCGCCTCGGCTTCCTGGGCGATCCGGTCCTCGACCAGGCGTTGCCCTTTGGCCATGGCCTGTACAGCCTCGGCGGTGGCGGGATCAGCAGGGCGGGTCAGCGGAAGGTATTCCGGTGCCGGGGCCGCCCCGCCGAGTCCTACGGCCGTCGACGCCTCCTTTGCCGACGCGACCAGTGCGGGGTCGTCAGAGGTTGTGACCGCCGTCTTGTCGACGGTCTGGCCCGCGGCCACGAAGGCACCTGCAGCGACAGCCGCCACCACCACACGGCCGCGCACCGTAGGCGAAGGCGCTGTGATCCGGTGCCGGACCCGTGTCTGCGCTGCGGCGGCGCGCTTGAAGTCGGGGTTCGACGGATTCGACAGGGCGGGCTTCGACAGGCCTGGATCCGAAGCATCAAGACCCAGCGCTGCCGCAACGACCGGAGATGGCCGTTGACCGCGTGGCGAACGGTGTCGAGCCAAGACCTGCCTTTCCGCTTCGGGGAGTGCGTGCTGGCGGTGCGTGGGCCCATCGCGGCGGTGGGTGGGAACCAGCTACCGGCCAGCCGTACTCAGACCGTGGTCATGGACCGGCGGACCGTAACGGAGGGCGATGGAGGCGAGCAAGGCGCCGTTCCGGAATACGTCTCGCTGTATCGGCCAGCGTCCGGTCTGCCGCGCCAGGCGGTCGCTTGCCCCGGCTACGAGAAGGTGCTAAGCGTCGAGTCGACCTGCGGTGGTCAGAAGTGCCGTGGTGTTCGTACCACGAGCTACGCTGGCGTTAATGAGCGAACGTATCCGGGTGGTCGTAGCTAAACCCGGGCTTGACGGGCACGACCGCGGCGCCAAGGTCGTCGCTCGTGCCCTGCGCGACGCGGGTATGGAGGTCATCTACACCGGTTTGCACCAGACGCCGGAGCAGATCGTGGAGACGGCGCTCCAAGAAGATGCCGATGCCGTGGGGCTCTCAGTACTATCCGGCGCCCACATGACGCTGTTCGCCCGGGTGATCAAGCTGCTCGAAGCCAAGGGTGCCACTGATGTGCTGGTCTTCGGTGGCGGAATCATTCCCGAGGCGGATATCCCTGAGCTGACCAAGTGGGGCGTGGCCAAAGTCTTCACCCCGGGCTCCACCACCCACGAAATTGTTGATTGGGTGCGTACGGCGGTGGCTACCCGTTCGGAAGTGTGACCTCAGATGGCCGTGACCCCGGTCGTAGTGACTGCAGCAGCAGTGACTACGGGGAAATGTGCCGACCTAGTAGGGATCCCGACTGAACCGGTGACGGTGGAGTGATCACGGTCACCGGCGCCGGTTAGCCGCGGCCGCACCGCGGCTGGATAGGGTCGATTGCGTGGATCTGTACGAATACCAGGCCAAGGATCTGTTCGGTGCCCACGGCATTCCGGTACTGCCCGGCCACGTCGTCACCACCAGCGCGCAGGCCCGAGAGGTCGCCGCCGAGTTGGGTGGTGCTGTCGTCGTCAAGGCTCAGGTCAAGACTGGGGGACGGGGTAAGGCTGGCGGTGTGCAGCTGGCCCGAGATCCAGACGAAGCGCAGCGCAAAGCGGCGGCGATCCTCGGTATGGATATCAAGGGCCACACCGTGCACCGCGTCTTGGTCACTCCTGCCTGCGACATCGTCGAGGAGTACTACCTGTCCTTTGTTCTCGACCGCACTCAGCGCACGTTCCTCGCGATGGCCAGCGTGCAGGGCGGTATGGAGATCGAGGAGGTAGCGGCCACCGCACCCGGGGCGCTTGCCAAGGTGCCAGTGGACCCGCGTTTCGGCGTGGACGCCGCCAAGGCCGCCGAGATCGTTGTGGCTGCTGCCTTCCCGCCCCAGGTGGCGCAGGCGGTGGCCGATACCACCGCCAAGTTGTGGGATGTCTTCGTCGCCGAGGAGGCGACGCTGGTGGAGGTCAATCCACTTGTCCAGGACAACCAAGGATCAATCATCGCGCTGGATGGGAAGGTCACTCTCGACGACAACGCCGCCTTCCGTCACCCAGAGCATGCGGCGCTGGTCGACCCGGTCGGGCAGGACCCGCTGGAAGCCGCAGCCAGGGCTCGGCACCTTAACTACGTCAAGCTTGCCAACGGTCAGGTCGGCATCATCGGCAATGGCGCAGGCCTGGTGATGTCTACGCTCGACGTGGTAGCCGCCGCCGGACGGGCCCATGGTGGGATGCGGCCAGCAAACTTTCTCGATATCGGCGGTGGCGCGAACGCGCAGGTGATGGCCGACGGGTTGGAGATAGTCCTCGGTGACCCGGACGTGCTGTCGGTATTTGTCAACGTTTTCGGTGGCATCACCGCGTGCGACCAGGTGGCCACCGGCATCGTGCAAGCGCTGGGCATGCTGGGTTCCGCCGCAGCCAAGCCGCTGGTGGTGCGGTTGGATGGCAACAACGTGGCGGAAGGTCGCCGGATCCTGGCCCGCGCCGCCCATCCACTGGTCACCATGGTCGACACCATGGACGCCGCGGCTGACAAAGCCGCTGAGCTGGCCGCAGTGACATTCGCCAAGGGGGCGTGAGCGGTGGCAATTTTGCTGACCAAGGATTCAAGGATCATCATCCAGGGGATGACCGGCGCCGAGGGTCGCAAACACACCCAGCGGATGCTGCGGGCCGGTAGCCAGATCGTCGGTGGGGTCACCCCGGGCAAGGGTGGTCAGACCGTGGACTTCGAGGGTGCTTGCCTGCCGGTGTTCGGCACGGTGGCTGAGTCGGTCTCCGCCACCGGCGCTGACGTGAGCGTGGTGTTTGTGCCGCCGCGCTTCGCCAAGGACGCGGTGCTCGAAGCGATCGACGCCGGGATCGGATTGGTTGTGGTCATCACCGAGGGTATCCCGGTGCACGATGCGGCTGCGTTCTGCGCGCAGGCCGGCGCCACCGGTCTGGCGGCGCCGGCTGTCCGGACCCGGATAGTCGGCCCGAACTGTCCAGGGGTGATCACTCCCGGCGCATCGAATGCAGGCATCATCCCTGCCGACATCACCGGACCTGGCCGGATCGGGCTGGTATCGAAGTCGGGCACCCTGACCTACCAGATGATGTACGAGCTGCGGGATATCGGTTTCTCCACCTGCGTGGGGATTGGCGGTGACCCGGTGATCGGGACCACCCATATCGATGCTGTGCAAGCGTTCGAAGATGATCCGGACACCGCTGCCATCGTGATGATCGGTGAAATTGGCGGGGATGCCGAAGAGCGCGCTGCCGACTACATCAAGGCTCACATCACCAAACCGGTAATCGGTTACATCGCGGGCTTCACCGCCCCGGAGGGCAAGACCATGGGTCACGCAGGCGCCATCGTCTCCGGCTCCTCCGGAACCGCTGCCGCCAAAAAAGATGCTCTGGAAGCGGCGGGTGTCCACGTCGGCACGACGCCCAGTGCCACCGCAGAGTTGATGCGCGAGGTCATGAAGTCGCTGCCCTAACCCGCGTTGGTGGCCCTTCAAGTACTACCAACCCGCCTGCTGAGCGCCGTTAACCGCTACCAACCTCGCCGACGATCGGCGCGCGACGTGGCGAGCCGACGAGCGCGCGATGCTGCGTCTGGTTAGCCGTATGGTTAGTTGGCGAGTCCGGCGCGATACCCGATCCGGTTACCTAAGGCGGCGCGCCGATGCGGTGATCGAACCAAAAGCGTCACCGAGCTGCGAGGGTGGCAGCTGTGAGCCTGCTGCTGTCGCCGGAATCCCGCGCCGAGCCGGCAGGTGAAGGTATCCGCCCCAGCTGGGGTGCGTTACTTAGCGTTGCCTGCCTGCCAGCGGTGCTTGGCTATCTCGCCATCGCTGTGCTGTTCGCGGCGCTCACCGCGGCCGCGGGAGCCGGCAACTCGGTACCGTGGCTGGCTCGGGTAGCCGCGGTGGGCTGGCTGGCTGCCCATCACATTCCCCTCACCATCGACGCAGCTCCGCTCGGCGTCCTGCCGCTGCTGTTCACGCTGCTTTTCGGCGTGCTGGTGGCCCGCGGTGCGGCGGATGCGGCGAAGCGGTTCGGGATCCACCAACCCACCGATGCCGGATGGGTGGCAGGAATGATCGCCGGGATTCATGGAGTTGGCGGTGCGGTCCTGGCGCTGGCCGCCACCCCGTCGACGATCATCGTCGATCCCGCACTGGCCGCGGTGGGTTGCGCGGTGGTTGCCGGCGCCGCGGCGGGGGTCGGCCTGGCTGGGCCGTGCAGGCTGGTGCCCGCGTTACTACGCCAGGCGCCTTGCTGGGTGCTGCCCGGGCTCCTAGCCGGGCTGTGGGGACTGGCAGTGCTGCTCACCGCTGGTCTCGCGACCGTGTTACTCGTGGTGACAGTGTCCGCGCCCGACGTCATCCGGACATTGGGGCCCGACGCTGGCAGCGCTTTCGGTCTGGCCGTGCTGTCCATCGGCTACTTGCCCAACGCGGCGATCGGCGCACTGTCCTGGCTAGCCGGCCCGGGATTCACGATCGGTGCGTTATCGGTCAGTCCCTTCGCGGTACATGCCGCGGCGGTGCCGGCGGTGCCCTTGCTCGCTGCGTTACCGCCAGGACCCCCGCAGTCCTGGTGGGTGGCGGCCCTGGCGGTTCCGTTGCTGGCCGGCGCCGCAGTGGGGCGCCGGTGCGCGACCGGCCGGGAGCTGCCGGAGCGCCTTCGCGTGCTGGGCGTGGCCG
>JAJPIR010000293.1 GCA_021324675.1 Actinomycetota bacterium | reverse complement strand
TGTCACGGTCACCGCGCAACGGTCATCAGCGCATTTTGTCCGGTATTCGCCCACGACATCGGCCCAGGCGTCAAAACGTGAAAACTCCCTTTCTGCTGGGATACGCAATGCGCCGCCTCCTGGGGACTTTGCCGACTCTGTTTTGTATCGTCACGGTGTCATTCTTCATTGTCCGATTAGCGCCCGGCGGGCCATTTGACCAGGAGCAGAGCATCCCTGCGCCCATTCGAGCCAACCTGGATCGGTTGTACGGCCTGGATCAGCCTTTGGGCGTGCAATACGCGCACTACCTGAAGGGGTTGTTGCACGGGGATTTCGGACCGTCTTTCAAGCTGCGGGATTTCACTGTCGGTGAGCTGATCGCCCAGGGCTTACCGCTCAGCTCGACCCTCGGGCTGGCCGCCATGGCCCTGGCCCTGCTGGTGGGCATCCCGCTTGGCGTTCTGGCAGCCTCACGCCGCAACTCGCCCGCTGACCTGGGGATCACCGCCGCGGTCATGTTGGGAATTGCGCTCCCGGGCTTTGTCACCGGGCCGTTGTTTGCCTTGGGTTTCGGTTTGTATTGGCACTGGCTGCCGGTGGCGGGATGGGAGGAGGGCTCGCCGCGCTACCTGGTTCTGCCGGTCATCACGCTCGCTTTGCCTGTCATGGCATACATCACGCGGATTACCCGGGGAAGCCTTCTCGAAGTACTGCGCGCGAATTACGTCCAGACCGCTCGGGCGCGTGGCCTGGGCGAGGCGCGGGTGATCTGGCGGCATGCATTGCGGCCCGCGCTCCTGCCTGTCGTGAGTTATCTGGGACCGGCCGCGGCCTACGTGGTGACCGGCTCTCTGGTGGTCGAAACGGTGTTTGGCTTGCCGGGCACGGGGCGTTATCTGGTACAAGGCGCCCTCAACCGCGACTACACCCTCGTGATGGGAATGATTACGGTTTACGGCGCACTGACTGTGGGATTCAACTTTCTGGCGGACCTGATCTACGGATGGCTCGACCCGACCGTGCGTCATGAGTGAGCGGCCATGATGGGGCGAGGATTGTGGGTCGATGCCTGGCGCCGCCTCCGGGCCAGCCGGGTCGTGCTGGTGGCGATGGGCATCGCCGTCGCTGTCACGGTGCTGGCTCTCATCGGGCCGCTGTTGAGTCCCTATGCCGTCGATACGCTCGACTGGCAGCACCTGGCGATCGGGCCGGGGCGTGTTGCGTCTCATTGGCTCGGCACCGACCGGTTGGGACGGGACCTGTTCGTCCGGACGCTCTACGGGGTGCGCATTTCGTTGTTGATCGGCCTGCTCGCGAGCCTGGTGAGCCTGGGGGTTGGCGTGACCTGGGGCTCTGTCGCCGGTTACGTCGGCGGCCGCACCGATGAGTGGATGATGCGGTTCGTGGATGTGTTGTATTCGCTGCCCTACCTGTTCATTGTCATTATTCTGACGACCTTGTTTACCCGGGGCAGCCTGACGGTCCTGCTGCTCGCGATCGGGGCCATCGGCTGGCTCACGACCGCGCGTATCGTGCGCGGCCAGACGTTGAGCTTGAAGCGGCGGGAGTTTGTCGAGGCGGCGCGCGCCACCGGGGTGGGGACACCCGGAATCATCATCCGTCACATTGTGCCGAACCTGATGGGCTCCGTGGTCGTGTATGCGACCTTGTCCATTCCGCAGATGATCCTGTTCGAGAGCTTCCTGAGCTTCCTGGGGCTGGGGGTACAGGAGCCGCTCGCCAGCCTGGGCAGCCTGATCTACGACGGGGCCCAGGAGATGGAATCCAGTCCCTGGATGTTACTGATGCCGGCGCTATTCCTGGTGACCCTGCTGGTGTGTCTGAACGTGGTCGGCGATGGGTTGCGTGATGCGCTCGATCCACGTGACCGCTGAGGGTTCCGGGGTGCCTGCCGTGCTGAGCCTGGAAGAGCTGTCGGTGACGTTCATGACACCGGCGGGTGAAGTTGCGGCGGTTCGGGATTTCTCACTTCGCATCGGGCGGGGTGAGTGTGTTGGGGTGGTCGGGGAGTCTGGGGCTGGGAAGAGTCAGGCATTTCTGGCTGTGATGGGGTTGTTGGCGGGGAATGGGAAGGCCGCGGGGAGGGGGGTGTTTGGTGGGGGCGGGCTGGTGGCGGAGGCGCCGGTTGATCTCATGGCCCTGAGGGGCGCGGCGCTCGATCGCATCCGCGGCGCCCGTATCGGCATGGTGTTTCAGGACCCCATGACCTCGCTGACACCTCACATGTCCGTCGGCGACCAGGTCGCTGAGCCCATGGTCCGGCACCTGGGGATTTCCTGGCGCGACGCCCGCGCCCGCGCGTTGGCTCTGTTGCAACAGGTGCACGTGACCGATGCGCCACGGCGCATGAGGCAGTTTCCGCATGAGCTGTCCGGCGGTATGCGTCAGCGCGTGATGATCGCGATCGCCCTGGCGTGTGATCCGGAGTTGTTGATTGCCGATGAGCCCACGACAGCACTGGATGTGACCATCCAGGCGCAGATTCTGTCACTCCTGGCGGAGTTGAAGCGCGCACGCGGCATGTCCATGGTGCTGATCACTCACGACTTCGGCGCCGTAGCCGGCATCGCCGACCGGGTGGCGGTGATGCAGGGCGGGCGGGTTGTTGAGTTGGATAACGTGAGGGCGGTGATGAAGGCGCCTCGGCATGCGTATACGCAGGCGCTTTTGCGGGCGTTGCCGCAGGTGGTTGCTGAGGTCTCGGGCGAGGCGCCCGACGGAGCCGCCAGCCATGGCGCTCATGGCAGCGCGAACACGCTCGGTGCGGCCGACGCTGGCGCGTCAGATGCTCAGCGCGGCGCACGTGCTACGGACCCCTGCGTTGGTGCCTCCGCGCCCACTCTCGCCATCTCGAATTTGTGTGTGCAATTCCCCGTGTCCCAGGGTTGGTTTGCCCGCTCGGGCGTGCTCCGGGCGGTCGATGATGTCAGCTTTGACCTTCATCCCGGCGAGGCATTGGGCGTTGTCGGCGAGTCGGGCTCCGGGAAATCCACCCTGGCGCGTGCGGTCCTGCGGCTTTTGCGCCCGACGGCCGGTCAGGTCGTCTGGCTGGGCAAGCCTGTCGAGGCGCTGTCCGCCGCGGCGCTCAAGCCCCTTCGCCGTGATCTTCAGATCGTTTTCCAGGACCCCCTCGCCAGCCTCGATCCCCGGATGACCGTGGGTGAGATCGTCGAGGAGCCTCTGCGGGTGCATCAACCCGGGCTGGGCCGCGCCGGCCGTACGCGGGCAGTGGCTGACATGTTGGTCAGAGTCGGCATCTCCCCGGACCTGGCCACGCGCTACCCGCACCAGTTCAGTGGCGGACAATGCCAACGCATTGGCATCGCTCGCGCCATGGTTCTGAAACCGCAGCTGTTGGTGTGTGATGAGCCCGTCAGTGCGCTCGATGTCTCCATCCAGGAGCAGATCGTGACCTTACTGGCGGATCTGAAACGCGAGTACGGCCTGAGCATACTGTTCGTCAGTCACAACCTCGCGGTGGTGCGACGGCTGTGTGAGCGCGTTCTGGTGCTGTACCTTGGACGCATGATGGAGCTGGCCCCTGCCGGGCAGCTCTACGCCCACCCTCGACACCCTTACACGCGGGAGTTGCTCGACGCAGTGCCGATACCGGATCCCGACCTTCAGCCCGCCCGGCTGGGGCGGGTTTTGAGCGGCGAGCCGCCTTCGCCCCTGAGTCCCCCAAGCGGCTGTGTCTATCGTACCCGCTGCACTCTGGCGACCGAGGTATGCGGCGCCGGAATTCCAGCCTGGGACACGGAAACTGCGCACGGGGTGGCTTGCCATCGGTGGCGTGAGCTGGCACGGTCTACGTAACGCCCGGTCTATGTAACGAAATCACGGCCCCGTACCATGAAAACCGAACCCACGATCCGCCCCAGCGACAGCCTCCGCCACGTCCGTTATGAGATTCGCGGCCGGCTCGCCCATCGGGCCCACGAGCTCGAGCGTCAGGGCTATGAGATTGTCTCGCTGAACATTGGTAATCCTAAGGCCTTTGGCTTCCGTACTCCGGAAACCATGCGCCTGGCCATGATCGAGAATCTCGCCGAGGCGGAAGGGTACTGCCATCAGAAGGGCATCTTCCCGGCCCGCGAGGCCGTGGTCATGCAGCAGCAGGATCGGGGTGTCACCGGCATCACCGCCGATGAAGTTTTCATGGGCAACGGCGTCAGCGAGCTGATCGATCTCGTGCTGCGTGCGCTGCTCAACGACGGCGATGAAGTACTCATTCCGAGCCCCGACTATCCCCTGTGGACTGCGGCCGTGACATTGAACGGCGGCAAGGCGGTTCACTACCCCTGCCGTCCCGAGAATGGCTTTGTGCCTGACCCGGAGGACGTGGCTCGCCTGGTGACGCCGCGCACACGCGCCATCGTGGTGATCAATCCCAACAATCCCACCGGTGCCGTTTATCCTCGCGCGGTGCTCGAAGGTTTGGCACAGCTTGCCGAACGCTCAGGATTGGTCGTGTTCAGTGACGAGATTTACGACCAGATGACTTACGACGGCGCCGAGTTTGTTCCGATGGCGACGCTCGTACGTGACACACTTTGCGCGACGCTGTCCGGCCTGTCGAAGGTCTACCGCGCTTGCGGTTACCGCGTCGGTTGGGCCGTGTTTTCAGGCCGCACGCGCGCCGCGGGCGACTATCTCAAAGCGCTGGAGCTGCTGAGCTCGTTGCGCCTCTGCAGCAACGTGTTGTCGCAGTGGGCCGTCCAGACCGCGCTCGGCGGCTACCAAAGCCTGAAACAGCTCATTACCCCTGGCGGACGTTTGTACGAGTCACGCCGGACGATCGGTGAGGCGGTCAACAACAGCCGGTTCCTGAAGTTGGAGCCGCCGCGGGGGGCGATGTACGCGTTCATTGGAGTGGATACGCACGAGCTGCCGGACTTC
>JAJPIR010000153.1 GCA_021324675.1 Actinomycetota bacterium | reverse complement strand
GTGTGGTCGCGTCCGGACACCGCGATGAATTCGTCGTCGCTGGACTTGGCTGTCACCGCCAAACCGCTGACTGGTTTAGACCCTAGCCTGAACTCACATGCGTATCGGCGAGACCGGACACTGGCTGCGTGCGGCCTGCACGTTGTCGCGCGAATAGTCCTGCGGTGAGGTGCCCGGACCCCCGGTTTGACCGGTCAGGTCGTCGAGGTTGCGATGCCAGCGCAGATGGCCATCCAGGTCCTCCAGCTAGTGCGCTCCTCCGACTGATGTCACGGCTCGTCGTCTACCTGGCACCGATAAATCGGAGGCGTAGTCGACCTGTTACTCCAGCGGTACAGGGCGCTGCTCAATCCCCGGACAGATCGGGATGTTTGCGGCTATTCATGTCTCCCACCTACCGCTGAGAGTTCAGTCCCAGGTGGTCCTAGATGTAGGGGACAAACGGGAGGTTGGGGTCCACGGTCGCCCGGGATTTGGGATGGGCTTGGGGAGCGCGTAGGTCGGGGCAGGAGCTGGCCTGCTCGGCGGTGACGCTGCTGGCGCCGGTCGGCAGAGGCTCCGGAGTCCAGAGCCGCGGAGGCTGTCGCGTCAGCGAGGTGCACACCCTGGCGGCTGGAGGGGCCGGTCCGTAGACTGCGCCTGCCGCGGCACCTGGCTGGTCAGCCAGCTTGAATCATCGGCGATGCAGCGCTACCTACAAGCGAACCAGTGGGGACGTCGCCGCGAACGCTGGGGCAGAACCCTCGTTGTTCAGGTCCGCTCTTGAGCGCCTGGTACCAGACGGATGAGTCATTGACCGCGTACCTGCTGGTGGAGGCCGCCACGCCTGGTTTCTGCGCACTCGCCGTGGCCTCACAAATGGCCACCATCCATCCCGCTGAGACCAACTGGAGCACAACATGAACGTCGCCCTGCTCATCGTCGCGCGGTGGGCGCACCGGCACAGGCCCCGGCTTGCAATGTGCATCGCCACCGTAGCGGGCATTGGAGTCGGCCTTGCGGTGGTCTACGCGCTCGGACCGACCAACGATCTGGCTGTGAACCTGACCGTCGGTGCGTGCATGGTTGCCTTCCAATCGGTCATGTACGGCTTGTTGGTCCGCAGCAACCAAGCCGTCATGCCCCCGCTGATCCTACTGTGGGCCGTCGGGCTTACCGCGGTAACATCCCTGTTGCTGATCATGTGATGTCAGGAGCCCGAGTTTCCGACACCGCACCTCGTCAAGATAGCCTGTTCGGTCGTTCCCGGATCTCCGTAATTCGTGTGTGAAGATGGCGAGTCGCAGTTGACTGTGAGGGCGGCTGCCCGACGTCTAAATGCGCTCAGGACACCGAGCAACATCCGATCCAATGGCGCGCGGCGCCGGATCAATCACCTCTTCGTAAGTCACTGCGCGTGTCATCGAGCAGCAACCGGTATCCAACCGTAGTGACGGTTCGCGTACAACTACTGATTGCCACTTAGCGTGTTCAGTAGGCACCGTAGGTATTGCGCCGATCCGGCCCTGCCCGCCGGCAGCGACATCCGTACACGGACCGCTTCCTCTAGGGGGACCAAGGTCTGACGCGAAGAATTTCGATCAGTTAGGGGACCAAAACTGCCGAGCTGCTGCCGGCACTCGAACTGTCTTTGTCTACGATGAGTGCCAGCACCATGAACAACGTGCTCCTATCGGCCAGGCCGGCAATCCAGCGGGCGGCGCGACCACCCCATGTACGGCACCTGGATGTATGCGTTGACGCTATTGGGTGTCCCCCACCACCAGTCCCCTGCCAACTCCCACTGAGCACGTTCTCGGGTCGTTAGGCCGACCCACGCCGTAGAGCGAAGTCGACCCACTGATGGCTCAAGTAGTTTCAGCTCGTTTGTGGCGACGCTGCAGTGCAGTCCAGGCCATAACTGGGATCGAAGAGAATAGAATTGGCAACCGTTAGATAGACGCCGTAGTACTTCTCGACGAGAGCAGGGACGTCTTGGCCGGTGCGTCGCCAGAAGGCGATGTTGCGTTCCATGTCGTCAGCCCGGTTGCGGAGCAAGCCCGCAAGGGCAGGCCCGTGTGCCAATCTGGTGCGGTCGCTCAGGGCGCGGGCTGCGGCCCTCAGTGTGTGCGGACCAGTCATGCCACCACCTCTATCCGGGCTTCACGGCGACTGTTCGCCCAGTGGCGGCACGCTGGTCTGCAGACCCTTGACAACTGGGCCAGCGCTGGCCGTGCAGGCCAATAACAAAGGCTACCGAGAAGCCACTTCATAGTAGAACCTCACGGCGACGAAGTTAACGTCAATACCGATCACCGGAGAGCCATCGCACTGTGAACAGCGCCGGTGGCGTCGCGTCCTAGGTGTGATGGAAGTGGTTGGTGATGCTATAGGGGATGCCGGTGTTTTCGTCAAGGTGGTAGCTGACGCAGACACGCTGGTAGCCATCAGCGATCTGGGGAGGTCTTGTGTGGGTGAGTATCCGCGGAGAAGCAGCACTGAAGATAGTGGCTTATTGTTTTTACTTTGCCAATTCGACTGCTACTTAGGGGTTGTCCGGCGGGAGTAGCCGCAGCCCGGGGGTGCGCAACATGTCTTTGACCTTGTAGTAGCTCAGCGGGGCAGCCTAGATTTGTCGATCACTTCGTTGACCTTGGTCAGTGCTGGCGATCAATGACAGCTCGGCAGCAACGTTGGACAGCTGCGTGTCAGGCAGTGACGCGTAGTGGTCTCCGCGCCGCGCACCCGTTGGATCAGCCTTTGCTTTCCTCGACCCTGCGCAAAGCTTCGATCTCAGCGCGGACAGCTCGTTCTCGCTCACGAATGCGCCACGCCTCACGGCCCAGCTCGACCAACTCGGCCAGTAACACAGAAAGTGATCGATCGCCTGGACGAGCATCGGTGGCTATGGCTGCCTTCTGCCCGGAGCCATTGAGGGGTACGTCCCGCTTCGGGCGCCGCTGACGATGGCAGTTTCGTTCGGGGCGGTCTTGGCGATGGCTTACTGAGGACGCTTCTTGGCTAGCTGCGCCGATTGCGGTCATGGTGGTGCTCCCCTCACGATGCCGGGATGTGGTCACCCTCGGGCATCGTGCTTGGCACGGGATGGGCAGCGGCTTGGAGCAGACTTGGCCCGGAGTCAAGAGGTTTGACTTGTCGCCGCAGCGGGCAAGGTTGCGCTGGCCGCAGTTTGACGGTGAAGACTCTCTCAACCGCGACCCGATGGGGTGATCCCTGGCGCTCCATGGCTTTAACCCGCACCCTCGCGCTCTTACACAAGGAGGAGAGGGATACGACCATGGACAGTCAGTGGTCACACCAGAGCGCCCAGCATGGGGAACATGCATTTCCTCGCCCGTCGCTGCTGCGGAATCCACTCGCATGGCGCCGCACACGGCGTCTAGAACGCATTCACCGCAGCAACGACCAGCGGCTCGCTTGGCGCGTGCAGGACGTCCTCGTCGGATGTGGATTGAGCGAGGACGACTACAGCGTCGGTGGAGGCCGTGTCTTTCACATCCCTCAGGTGCTCTTGGTAAGCCACGGACCGCCGGTGTCGCTGGACATCCGCATGCTCCAGGGCCAAACGCCTGAAGACTTTGCCGCCCACGCGGCGGCCATGGCCTATGACCTGGGTGTAGCCGAAGTCCGGGTGGTCCCGCTGGACCCGCCCTTGATCCGGCTGCAACTGCTATCGATACCCGCCCAGCAAGCCAACGGAGATAGGGCACGTCGATAACGCGTTCGGCCATGCACGTTGCCAGCAGCGGGGCCTAGTAGCGCGACGGCGTACGGCCAGTTGGCTGGTAGTTGCTGACGTGGCCGTTCGCTGCCACGAGGTGGCTCCACAATGGTTCGCCAGATCTCCATCACCAGAGGTCTGTAGGATCCTTCGCGCTACGCAGGTCGATGATGGTCAGCTCGTCAAGGCGGCACCACCGGCATGGCCTCGACCACTGTCACCCAGGCAGCAGTTCGTGGGGACGTCATGGGCAAGCTGACGGTTGTGTGAGGACGCCATCACATCCCTGCCTGTCCTGCCGTGAACGGAAGAGCAGGCCATCTGCCGTTAGCCTGCTAGGCAATACGGCCGTTGTACGAAGTTCATTGCCTTGGCAAAAAACACTTTAGTACTCTCACTGCCATCAGCGCAGTCTCGGGCATGAGGGGGAAGTTCTATGCCGCGTGCAAGTTGGCGCATGGCGCCCGTCGTTTTCCTTATGATGATGGCACTTGCCATAGGAAATGATGCACCCACCGCCCTGCGACCCGTTTGGAGGCAGACATCCGGTTCTCCTGCTACTACTGCTTCTGCCGAGATTATCGCCGCCCCTGCCAGTTTCTCGCCAGCGTCACAAGAATTCTCAGAACCCAGCTGGACAATGCCCGATCTCCGGGGTTGGAGGCTCAACGCTGCCAAAAGAGAAATTCTGAGACTGACAGATTACAATGTTGCCTCTCTAAGATCGCACGATGCGAGCGGTGCCGGGCGAGCACAATTCTGGGATCCGAACTGGAAAGTGTGCTCGCAAAACGTCCCGCCAGGTGCCAGGATTACCACCACGACGACAATTGACTTCGGAGTGGTGAAGATCAAAGAAACTTGCTAGCAGACCAAGAACGCTTCTCAACGAACGGCAACAACGACTTCCAACACGGCGGCTATCGCGGTCAGTTCATCAGGTGTTGGCCGGGCTTAGGTCGTTGATGGATCTTCAGGTTTCCGGATCCCTTGCCATCGTCTGCCCGCAGCAGGTCGGCCATATGGTCGCGCAGTGTCCGGCAGGCTCGACACATCAAGACCATGAGTCTCGGAATCCTGGCCAGCAGCCTCCGGGTAAATTGTCCATGGCATCCGAATTGTCTGCCAGATCCCGGAGAACCCAGATCTGCTGAGCATGGTGCGACACAGCGGTCCGTGTGGTGACATGCGTGGCCGACCGATCTAGCTACCATGACCCCCCACCGAGGGACGGGAGAAGCTGGATCGCGATGCGCTGTAGCACAAAGGTCGCTGTCACCCTCACGATCGCCCTGACCCTGGGCGTCACCGGCTGCACTGCCTCTGAGTCATCGTATGGTCGCGAAACTACGGCCGCGCCTGCCGCTGCCGCGGCTGCCAATCCACCTGGTGATCCAACTGCTCCGTTCGCCGATTCCCCTGCGCCGATACCCGATCCCGCTCTCCTCCCCGAGCCCGCTGTGGTCCCCCCCAACCCCGCCGCTTTCGTGCACTATCTCCGCACCTTGGACCCCCTCCTCTCCTCCCCTCCTTCCCCTGCGACCCCC
>JAJPIR010000101.1 GCA_021324675.1 Actinomycetota bacterium | reverse complement strand
CTGGATGGTTGCCTGCAGTTGGGCGTCACCGGCCCGATCCTGCGCAGCGCCGGGCTGGAGTGGGACCTGCGCAAGATCGAGCCCTACTGCGGGTACGAGGAGTACGACTTCGAGGTCCCCACTTCCACCGACGCCGACTGCTACGCCCGCTTCCTGCTGCGTGTCGAGGAGATTCACCAGTCACTCAAGATCGTCGCGCAGTGCCTGGACAAGTTGGAGCCGGGTCCGGTGATGGTGGAGGACGCCAAGATCGCGTGGCCGGCTCAGCTGTCCATCGGTGCCGACGGGATGGGCAACTCGCTGGAGTACGTCCGCAAGATCATGGGACAGTCGATGGAGGCGCTGATCCACCACTTCAAGCTGGTCACCGAGGGTTTCGCGGTGCCCCCGGGTCAGGTTTACTGCCCGGTGGAATCCCCACGCGGTGAGCTGGGCTACCACCTGGTCTCCGACGGCGGCACCCGCCCGCTGCGGGTGCACATCCGCGACCCCAGCTTCGTCAACTTACAGTCCATGCCGGCGATGGCCGAGGGCGGTCTGGTGGCCGATGTCATCGCCGCAGTGGCCTCAATCGACCCAGTGATGGGAGGCGTAGACCGATAAGCTGTCAGCCCACCGCTGACGACGAACGGTATAGAAATGTGGAGCATTACCTGGGCAAAAATTAGGAATGCTAAACGTGGATGTGAGCGGCCGTGTTGAACCACAGTTCATGCCCATCCCATACCCACCGGATCCATGGTGGACACCGTGGCCCTGTACCGCTCCAGAACTTCGTGAGTCCCGGTTGGCCTTGCGACCTTGTGGGAAGATGCGGCTCGGGCATGATCGGCGATCGTGTGTCTCCGACTCCATTATCTGATCATGGTGTGCCTGTTCCGGTGGCTGGCGGTCCTCGCGCGCACCGACTCGGCAATCATTGCCGAGCTGCTGATATTGCGGCACGAGGTCGCGGTGTTGCCCCGGCAGGTCAGCCGACCACGGCCCTCATGGCCGGATCAGGCTGTATTGTCCGCGTGGGCCCGGCTGCTGCCGCGACAGCAGAGGATGCACCGGCTGGTCACGCCCGCCACGCTGCTGGCCTGGCACCGTCGTCTGGTGACGCGCCAGTGGCGCTACCCGAATCGGCCAGGTCGCCCGTCGCCGACCAAGCAGATTCGCGAATTAATCTCCCGGCTCGCGCGAGAGAATCCACGGTGGCGGTATCGGCGGGTAAACGGCGAACTCGTCCGTCTGGGCTGCCGGCTCGGTGAGTCAACCGTCCGGCGGATCCTGCGCGCCCACGGGCTGGGCCGTGTGGGTGCCGAATAGCTCCTCCACCACGGTGACCTGTGACATCGCTCGATGGTGGCCGTCGGGCATGATCGTCGGCCGTGGCAGTGCGACTGCTCTATCTCATCTTCCGGCAGCTGGTGGCATGGCTTGGACTGCTGGCCCCGTAGCACGAGCGAAGAACGTGGAAATCCTGGTGCTACGTCACGAGGTCGCCGTATTACGCCGCCAGATGCCCAGACCGTGACTGTCGTGGGCGGATCGGGCGGTGTTCGCGGCAATGACCCGACTACTGTCCCCGACCTGTCGGCTGCCTCGGGTTGTACCCCTAGCACGATCTTGCGATGGCGCCGGGACCTGGTCAAGCAACGCTGGGCCCCGCCGCGCCGCCGCACCGCAGGCCGCCGCACGGCACCCGAACTGCGTTGGTTGGTCCTGCGGCTGGCCGCAGAGAACTCCTCCTGGGGTTACCGGCGCATCCACGGCGAACTCGCCCGGCTTGGCTACCCGATTGCGGCGAGCACGGTGTGGTCGATCATCAAGCGAGCGGGCATCGACCCCGCACCTGGCCGCGATGGCCGCCCCCTGGCGACAATTCCTGACCGCACAGGCACACGGCTTCTGCCACCGACTTTTTCTGCGTCGACACGCTGCTGTGCCAGCGGCTGTATGTGCTGTTTTTCGTGGAGCACGCCACCTGCCGCGTGCATCTTTTGGAGTCACCGCAAACACCAGCGGAGCCTGGGTTGCTTAGCAGGCGCGGAATCTGCTGATGGACCTCTGTGAGCGCGCGGCGGCTTTTCAGTTCTTGATCCGGGATCGGGATGCCAAATTCACTGACGTCTTCGATGCCGTGTTCACCAGCGAAGGCATCCGCATCCTGCGCACATCGGTGCGGGGGCCCCAAGCGAACGCAATCGCCGAACGATGGATCGGCACCCTACGCCGCGAGCTGCTCGACCGAATACTCATTGTCAAAACCGGCGCCACCTCGAACACGTCCTGGCCGAGTACACGACGCATTACAACCAACACCGCCCCACCGGGCCCTGCAGCAGGCAGCACCGCTCAGATCACTCCACCGCCCTCGTCCCAGCCCCACCTTCGCGTCCGACGTCGCGACCGGCTCGGCGGGCTGATCCACGAATATACCCAGATCGCATAAGGTGGATGACCAACTCGACACCCACAAGTCTGCGACCGATGAGCTGGCGACACCAACGAGAAGAAGTGGCGACGTTTTTCCTCTCGCTGTTTCCCCTGGTGCTGGCCAGCGTGCTGGGCTACGCGCTGGAGGGTGACCCCGCCTTGCAGCACGCGCTACTCAGCTCGGCGCTGCACCATTTCCGATCATCGGCCCGCAACTGCAGCGGTACATGAGTTTAATCCACGGCAGCCGCATGGGCGTGACGGTCGCCGGGGCGTGTGTGGTGAAATCCTCGGCCCTCTGGCCGGGCAGCATGCGGATGACCAGTCCCACCGGGGGTCTGACAGACACCGACACCACCCTCCAGGCCCCTGGTGCTGGAGGGGCATGTTGTTGGGCGTTGTTCGACGCGCTCGACCTTCGATATCGTCCGAGGGCAAGTAGTTAAGTTGCCCGCTGTAGCCCAATTTTTGAAATGTTTCGGAGGATGGTGTGGCTGCTTTCATTATCATGGTGCTTATCCTCTGGCTTGTTGTGACGGTTATTGGGTTCGTCTTCAAGGGTCTGCTTTGGCTCGCGATTATCGGGATGCTCCTCTTGATAGGTACTGGCGCGTTCGAACTTGTTCGACGTACCACCACGCGCCGTTAGCTGTGCTTCGCCCGTCGCCCAGATCGCAGCGAGGAGCCAGGCCGCAGGATCCGCCGTCTCGGCAAACCGTGCTCGTCTCACTATGCAGTGAACGTGTCGACCTCGCGATCAGGAAGCGGGGTCGATGGGGCGATGAGCGTCGATGTCGACTAGGGGTGCGGTGCTGGCACCGCTAGCCGGTGCTGCGTTTGGCCGGCGGTTGGCCGGCTGACAAGAGATACGACTTTATGGCGGCTGAAATTTTGATGCCTGCTGCATCTTTACGTGCCCTCGACTGGGG
>JAJPIR010000244.1 GCA_021324675.1 Actinomycetota bacterium | reverse complement strand
GCTGTACGGGCCGCGAAGTTGATCGGAAGGTTGTGACTCAAGGCCTCTGACCTGCGGTTTTTTGTCGGGGTGGCGGGATTTGAACCCACGGCCTCTTCGTCCCGAACTGCGGGCAGGGCGGTCAATCATGGTTATTTCCGCAGCTCACCGGCCAGTGGCAGTCGTTCGGAGCCGGTGTTGGTCGGCGGCGTTGCTGTATTGCGCAGCTGTACAGCTGCGCTGGCTGCACGGAGGTTGGGACTGGCCATGGACCGGGGAACTGACCTAGGCGCGGGAGTTGGCGGTGATGGAAGGTAGGTCTGCAGGCCGGGCTGGGGCTGGATTCGGTGCCGCCGAGATGGTTGTGGGGCGTGTTGGGGCACGGGCTCGGAGGGCTTTTGTGACGCGCTGATGCGGCGCGGGTGGGAGCGCTTGGGTAGGGGTTGGGGTGCCCGTAGGGACGGTTGGTGCGTGGCGGGGAGTCTGCGCGGCTCTGGGGGGAGTTGCGGTGTGGTGGAAGTGACCATGGACGATTTCCGCCCGGAGTGGGTGGTGCGCGCGCGGTGCTGATGACACCGCTGAACTCCGGAATACGGTTGTCTTTTCGACAACAGTGATCCATCTTTTTCCGGAATGCTGAGCTGGCCGTTAAGAGGATGAGAGATGACGCGAGGCTGGCGTGTCCAGCCCGGGAGTGGTTGGTCAGTGGTTGTCGGACTGCGCCAAAAGGATGAGTTTGCCTATGTTTTCTCTTTGTGCGGTGGGTAACGAGGTGGTCGCCTGAGCCGGTGTCTGCCAGTCCGGTCCGGTTATTACAAAACGACGCCGCGCAACTGCGGGTATGGGCATTACGGCAGTTCGGAGGCTACTACGGCCGGTCATCGCCGCACGGTGGTGCGGGCGTTTTCTGCGGAGCGATTGAGCTTTGTTGATCTTCGTAGTAGCGATGAAATAGAGTCGAAGGTTCTCGGTAGCTGTGTCGTAGTAGCTCAGTGGCGATTCTGGGTAGGTGGGGACGAGATAGCCATCAGGTGATCCGGCACCACGTTGGAGGTCGTGGCGTATTTTTGCTGCCGGTTAACGCTCCCCTTGTTTTGGGGGCTTGTTGATTTGTCGACCTCGAACACGGGCCAGGAAGCCAAGCCAAGCCCCACCAGCTGCCGGAGGGTCAGATACCGCAGTCCCACCGCCACGGTCGACGATCACGCCTGACAGCCACCGTCAAGCGACGCTGCTGGTCACCGCTGTGAATGAGCTATTCGGCACCCACAGGATCCGTAATCGCTGGGGAACGCGGCGGATCGTTGATGCTCCTACCTGGTGGCCGAGCTTGCATAACTCCCCTGAATTCGCTGGTATCCCCAGCTTTGATTCTCCCGGGCCATACGTTCGATCAGCATGGCTACCGCGTCATTCACAGGGGACATCCGATACGATCCGGATAGGTCCACTTTCGGGCGACCAAACGCCGATGCCAGCGCAGGATCGTGCCCGGTGTGATCAACCGATGCCTCCGCAGCGTCGGCGGCAGCTTCCGGATTAGCGCGGCCAAGACCGCGCAATCCGCCCAGTCCAGGCCGGGCTTCGGGTGGACTCGGCGCAGCACGGCGACTTCATGACCCAGCACCAGCAGCTCGACATCCCTAGACGTCGACGAGCGGCCAAACAACAGCAGCAGGTTCACTAGCTGAAGGAAGACCAAGTAGACCAGACGCAACAACGGCAGACTTCTGGAACCCGCAGGCCGGAGATCGGGCGAACCGGGCGAGGTTAGCGGGCGGAGCGGACCTGGTTTTTGATTCGGGCCAGCATGGCTGCCATACCGCGCAACCGCAGGGGGCTGACTGCCTCACCCAACCCGAGCGCTAGGTAGAAGTCGTTCGGCACGCCGAGCACGGTGTCCGCGCTCTCCCCGTCCAGCCCGGTGTGCATGATCGAGGCGAACCCCCGGGTGGTCGGCGCCTCTGGGGGAGCGTCGAAGAATAGGTGCACCGTCTGCTCAGGGTCCACCTCGACCGCCAGGAACAGCGGTGTCTGGCACTCGGGCACCTGCTCCATCGCGTCGCGGTGGTCGGCGTAGCGCCCCGGCAGTGGGGGCAGCTCCTGGGACAGCTCGAGCAGCAGCTGCAGCCGGTCCTTGACGCCGAGCCCGGAGAAGTCGTCAACGAGCTCCGATAGCTTCGGGGGCAGTTCGACCGAGGCGGTCACGATGGCGTCACTCCCAGCAATATCGTCAGCTGACTGAGCCGCGCTCGGTACCTACCGCAATGGGTACTCGTACTGAGTTGCCCCACTCGGTCCAGCTGCCGTCGTAGTTGCGTACCTGGCCGAACCCGAGCAGATGGGTCAAGACGAACCAGGTGTGGCTGGACCGCTCGCCGATCCGGCAGTAGGCGATCACGTCATCGTCCGGGGAGAGCTCCTGCTCGCGCTGGTAGATATCCTCCAGATCCTCCCGGGACTTGAAGGTGCCGTCCTGGGCAGCCGCCCGGGCCCACGGCACGCTGGCCGCGCCCGGGATGTGCCCGCCGCGCACCGCGCCCTCCTGTGGGTAGTCCGGCATGTGCAGCAGCTCGCCGGTGTACTCGCCGGGTGAGCGCACATCCACCAGCGGCTTGCCCAGGTGTGCCAGCACCTGGTCCTTGAACGCCCGGATGGTGCTGTCGTCGCGCTCAATGACCGGGTATTCCACCCGCTCGGGTTTGGACTGCTCGGTGGTCATCTCCCGGCCCTCGGCCACCCACTTGGCCCGGCCGCCGTCCAGGATGCGCACGTCCGGGTGCCCGAACAGGCTAAACACCCACAGCGCGTAGGTGGCCCACCAGTTGTTCCGGTCGCCGTAGAAGACCACCGTGCTGTCCCGGGAGATACCCCGCTCGCCGCAGATCTCGGCGAACCGCTGCTCGTCGACGTAGTCGCGGGTCACCGGGTCGTTCAGCTCGGTGTGCCAGTCGACCTTGACCGAACCGGGGATGTGGCCGGTGTCGTAGAGCAGCACGTCCTCGTCGGACTCGACGACCACGAGCCCGGGTTCACCCAAGTGCTCGGCCAGCCACTGGGTGGTGACCAGGCGCTCCGGATGGGCGTAGGCGGACAATTTCGAGTCTGTGTCGTTCGGTACCGGCATGGCACCGAGCCTAGTCCCGTTTTCACAGATCAGTGACCATGACGCCCACCTCGGTGAGCGGCCGGCGAACCAGCAGCAGGCTCATCCCCATCCGTTCGACGCGCCTCCCTCGATGCCGGTGACAAACCAGCCGTCGAGCCCATCCAGCGAACCCACCGGCCGCTCTCGCGGCTCCCTAGAACATGTTGGGGCGTCGGTGTCCACTACGCAGCATGGCAATCAACTTCTTGCTCGTGGCCGCACACAGATCGATGGTCAGGGGAAAGGGTTGTGTGTTTGTGGGACCACGCGGCTCCCGCCTTGGTCATCACGCGGTGCCGGCTACCACCGTAAGACCGCAGTTGTCACCGCAACGAGCGGCACCGCGCCGTACTCCAACGCCACCCGGTGCCCGCCGCATGCCCACGTCGAGGGATGCGATCAGGGATCCGCGTGTATCTGTTAATCGCAGCGTCGGTTCCAGCTTGCAGCTGAGGGGTACGCGCGGTGAAACGCGAAACTAGAGCACGCCTGAGTACCGCTAGGTATCGCCGCGACGCCCCCAAGGCGCGCTGACGATCCGTGTGACCTACCAACCGAGCGGGTGTCCAATGAACTGTCCAATAACTCCAATACTTGAGTGCTTCAGGTACCTCTACGGCGTAACTACGCGCCTCCAGGCCTCCAAGAAATGACACGACGGCAGGCACTGTTGCATTGACCGATCAGCCCACTCGATCTCGCCTCATCTGCCCCGCCAGATGCTCTGCAGCAGGGCTGTGATGCCCGGTTTTTCATGGTTCTCCACGGGATTGTGGAGCCAGCTTTGCTGGTTTGAACCGTGACGATGGTGGCCTTTGGCTCAATGCAACAGTGCCCTACAGCTTCCCTACCGGGACGCGACTTCGCCTGATTCCGCAAAAAGGTGTCGACGAGCTGACGTTATCCGTGTCAGATTAGGTGACAGCGGGCCGACGTGGCGGGCAGGGAGAATGCCAGTTGTCGGGATCAGCGAAGGCAGCCGATGGGGGCCACAGATATGACAGGCGGCGCATGCGATGCGCCACGAGATCGCGGCGTTCACTCTCCTGGTTGCAAGCGATCGGAGCGGGACTGATGATGGAACCGTTGCAATCTACGCGCGCAGGGGTTGCGCCCGGCGAGATTGCCGGAGCGTGGCTGGCCCGCTTCGGCGCAGCCCTTGAAACGGGGAACCTCGGAGCCGTCGAAGGTTTGTTCTTGCCGGACGGATGGTGGCGTGATCTGCTTGCTTTCACCTGGGACCTGCGCACCTTCAACGGTTGCCAGGCCATCGCCGAGGCGTTCAAGTCGACACTGGGCGCTGTCCGGCCGTGCTGCTTGCGCCTGACCCCAGGAAAGGATCCGGCGCTTGTGGAGCCGGACCCGGGAACGCGGTGGGTGCAGGCGTTCTTGATTTTGAGACGGTGGTGGGACGTGGAGTCGGCTTCCTGCGGCTAATGCCCGCGGGCACCGGGCCCGACGCGCCGTGGAAGGCATGGACGGTCCTCACCACCCTTGACGAACTGAAGGGCTTCGAGGAGCCGTCCGGCCCGAGGCGGGCCTACGGTGTTGACCACGGCGAGTTTCGGGGCCGGCGTAGCTGGCTGGAATGGCGTCGGGATGAACAGTCGCTAGCTGGTGGCGACGCGGCCGTGGTGGTGGTCGGCGCCGGGCAGGGCGCGTTGACTGTCGCCGCCCGCTTGAAGCAGCTTGGTGTCGATACCCTAGTCGTCGAGCGCAATCCGCGAGTGGGCGACAACTGGCGTAACCGGTACCGGTCGCTGGTGCTCCACGATCCGGTTTGGTACGACCACCTGCCTTACCTGTCGTTTCCGGTGAACTGGCCCGTTTTCAGTCCTAAGGACAAGCTGGCGGACTGGTTTGAGTCTTACGCCTCGGCCATGGAGCTCAACGTCTGGACGGGCACGGAGGTGTTCGGGGGGACTACGACGATGGCACCGAGCACTGGGTGGTGCGGGTGCGGCAGTCCGACGGGACGGAGCGGACGCTAAGACCCCGCCATGTAGTGCTCGCTACAGGTATCAGCGGCGTGCCCTATGTGCCTGAGATTCCCGGCGCTAGCGACTTCGCCGGGGTGTTGTGCCATTCCAGCGCCCACATCAGTGGAAGGGATTTCGCCGGTCGGCGAGCCGTCGTCGTGGGTTCGGGCACCAGCGGCCACGACATCGCGCAGGACTTCTACGAACAAGGTGTCGACGTCACCCTGGTGCAGCGGTCGGGCACTTACGTGATGAGTAGCAAAAATGGTATCGCGGTGCTCTTAGGCGGCCTCTACGAGGATGGTGGCCCGCCGGTGGAGGATGCTGACCTCATGCTGTCGTCGTTCACATTCCCGGTGGTCGGCCAGCTGCACGTGGGTGCTACGAAGGTTCTCGCTGAGATGGATGCCGAGTTGCTCGCTGGCCTGGAGGGAGCTGGCTTCAAGCTCGACTTCGGTGAGGACGGTAGTGGCCTGTTGATGAAATTCCTCACCCGAGGCGGCGGCTACTACATCGACGTCGGCGCCTCGACGCTGATCGCCGAGAGCAAGATCAAGCTCAAGCAGGGCGTTGGGATCGAGCGCCTGGAGCGCGACGGGGTCGTTTTCACCGACGGCACCACTCTGCCTGCCGAGGTCGTGGTCCTGGCCACCGGCTACCAGAACATGCGCGAAAGCGCCCGAGCCTTGTTCGGCGACAACGTGGCTAATCGCTACCAGCCGGTGTGGGGCCTTAACAGCGAAGGGGAGCTGCGGACAGTCTGGCGCCGTTCCGGCCAGCCCGGCCTGTGGTTCATGGGGCGGCAACCTTCAACAGGCACGCACCTACTCAAAGTTCCTGGCCCTCCAGATCAAGGCAATCGAGGGGGGCTGATCCCCAGGCTTGAGACTTAATCAGGTGGTTCAAGGGGCTTTGTTGCGTTGTTTGATCGCAGTCGCCCGTGGAGTTGTTTGTTGGTCTGGGGTCACACTGCTTGGGCGAGTTCATCGAGGGCAGTCGCGACGCGTAGCTGTGGTGGAGAATCGGCGGCGAGTTCGTAGTGGTCACGGCGAATGTTCTGAATGAAGGCATGCCCGGCGATGACAGTCCTGGCCGTGATGTCGGTCTTCAGGCCGCGCATCGGTCGCAGCCGTCGTTTCAACTGGCGTGGTCGGCTTCGATCCTCTTATTGGCCTAGCGCTCAATGCGATGCCATGCCGCGGGAAGCACCTTTTCGACCACACGGAGATAGCAGGCGGCCTGGTCGGTAACCACTTCGACCGGCGCCACCACGGCGCTGGCCAGCGCGCGGCGGAAGAACCGTCAGGCTGCGCCGCTGTCCCGCCGAGGTGAGACATACACATCGATCACCTGGCCATACTCATCCACGGCCCGGTAGACGTATCGCCACCAGCCGGCGACCTTGACGAAGTCTCATCGACCTGCCAGCGCGGGGTCTGTTGCATTAAGGCGAAAGGCGTCCTCGCCGCCCAAAGCAGCAGAGCAGGCCCCTTCGAAAACAATGACGAACCGGGCATCCGAGGCTTGCTGTATGGCCTCTCGGTGGGTAGGTATGGCCATCTCGGGTGGGCCGATCGCTGGATGCAACAGTGCCTCTGGAACCGCTCATGCGCCTCGCGGACGAAGCCGGTGTCCAGCGCGCCTGGCACGTCCATCTGGTTCCATAACGCCATGGTCTGGGTACTCCACCTGGGTGGATGAGCCGCTGCTGTGTCTTGTGGAGATCCCTAAGGGGTCACGGAACAAGTATGAATACGACGCCGATCTTGGCCTGATGGTCTTTGACCGCTTCTTGTCCGCCTCGGTGGTATTCCCGACCGACTACGGCTTTATCCGGGGTGCCTACTCCGCTGACGGGGATCCGATGGACGTACTCATCACGGTGTCGGAACCAACGTTTCCCGGCTGCGCCGTCCACGCCAAGCCAGTGGCCGTGTTGTGGCTGTGCGACCAGGATGAACGCGAACCGAAGGTGGTCTGCGTACCGTGCGAGGATCCGAACTGGAAAAGTATGGAGGACCTTGCCGATCTTCCCGACCAGCTTGTCGAGGAGATTGCGCACTTCTTCGTGGCCTATAAAGAACGAGAGGACCACGAGGTGACCGTTGACGGGTGGGGCGGCGCCGACGAGGCACGGAAAGTCATCGAGGAAGGATTCGCCCGCGGGTTGAACAGGTAGTCAGCGGGGCGTGACGTTGACCTCGTGTGGGTGCCGAATAGCTCATCCATAGCGGTGACCTGCGACATCGCCATCCCCACCTTCATCTCCGACGTCGCGATTTGGTCAGCGGGTTGATACACGAATACGCCCAGGTCGCATAACGTGGATGACCAGTTCGGCACCCACAGGGCCCACTCGCGCACGGCCTGGGTCTGCTCACAGGACCGACCACTGCCACTGGTACTCGGACTGCGCCCATGCAACAGCGCCCCGGGCGGAGCTCGGGATGCTCTGGCGCGATCTCTGGCTGCCGTGGCTGGAGTGCGGGTGTTCTACGCCGGCGGAGGACGCCAATCGATGCGTGCGGTGTCTTTATTCGCCGGTGTTGGCGGCGTAGACGGCGAGCTAATGTCACTAGCCGTTGGTGTTCGG
>JAJPIR010000306.1 GCA_021324675.1 Actinomycetota bacterium | reverse complement strand
TCGACAATGTCCGGTCGATCACCTCACATATGGAGCGACTCGTCCGTGCCAGCGAGATCAACGATGTGATCCGCCAATCAGCGTAAAGACCTATATCTCATGACACACTAGCAAGACAGGCTCTCCACAAGCCCCGTAGAAAAATATGGTAACTTGGGCATCCAAGGCTTGGTCGAGGGATTCTGGCTGGACAAATGAGATCAGCTCGAGCGGCCGATCCCTCAATGCAACCCGCCATCTCATCGGCCTGATCACCACATCGGTTGTGGCACGCTGATCATGTGCCAGGTGAGGAGGGCCGGTTGGGGAGCTGTGGAAGCAGCAATCGGTCTGGTCTCGGACCGCTAACCGGATGAAGGCCTCCGTCGGTCGTGCAGTGAGTGGGCGGCAAGCCTTGGTGTACTAATGCAAGAACTGCTGCACGTACGTCGAATCGTTCTTGGTCGACGCGGAGCAGGTGGTCATTTTGTCTAGTATCTGATCGTATCTGGTTTTTTGCGCGGGTCGCATGGCACGGATAGCTGCTGCTTTTGGGTGAAGATGGCACTTCGGTATTCCCTGTTGCTTGACGCTCTGTCAACGTGACGTTGCGCAACGTTTACCCCCAGGTCACGTTACCGATTACCGGCTCACGATGTGGTCGGTGAAACTATCCACGCGGTCAAAGCCGGAGTTGTGTCGTGAACTATCATGGACTGACGTTTCGGACATGGTCGTTTACCTGCACCCTTGACGGATTAGACCACTTTGTTAGCGACGCAGGCCCGGCAGCCGCGACCCCGGGTGACAGATCAGGCTTTTATTCAGCGTTATGCGGGCACCTGATCCAGGTCGGCGCACTCGTGAGCCCCCCTGGGCCGTCATGCCCCCGCTGCACGCAACTGATCAGGCAGATCAGAGTAACAAGCGGTGTCCCAACGGGTCACCGAGCTCGGGATGGCCGGTTTCGACGGCTACTGAACGATCTGTGGACGGCCCAGGGCGCCAACGCCTAATCAAAGGACCTGGGGTCACCGCCGGCCGGCTGTTGTTAATGGAGTCGCTGGGTTATGAGTCGGCACGCAGCTGTGCTACACAGTCCCGCCCGTTGCAGCATTGTCCTGGGGTTACCCCGGGAGACGCCGGGTCGCGGTCTTGATCGACTCCCGTGCGCTTAGCAAGGATCTTCCAGACCACGGCAAGCATGCAAGGAGACCGCAGAGGTGGCGCCTAACGGCACGGTCGTCCGGATCACAGGCAGCTCGGCTAGGGCTGCGCGACAACAAGGTGTGGGCTTTCCTGGCAAAGCAGCTGATCGACACCCCGGCGGCCGTGGCATGGCCCGGGTTACGCGCGGCTCTGTTGCGGTCGTAGAAGGTGCCTGTCCCGCCACGTTCTCCCCGATGGGGCTAGTTTTTCTGCGCGCGTGGTCGTATCTGCGTTTCGTCATCCAGCAAACCCGAAACCCCCGATGGGCCGCCGCCGCTAGTTCGGCTACTCATGCGCGCCATGTCCCCGCGGTTCGGTCTCGTCGTCAAAAGTTTTGGCCCCGGTGCTCAAGCCCGGGGTGTGACCGGCCGGTGCCACCGGATGCAGTACATGATCTGTGTGGGCGGGCGGGCCCCTATGTGGCCTTGATTCGAGCACCTCGCCACGGCGGCCCCTGTTGCCCAGGGACGTGTCCGGGGTGTCGGGCGTGTTTGGATACCCCGCGGGTCAAGACGGGGTGGTGTGCTCGCTGTGGTGTCTGTGTGGTGTGCTGCCGGGGCCACGATGCGTTGGTTCGGCCCACAATCCTTGATAGTGGCCGAGTTCCAGGCAACCTCGATCACCCGGGAAGGCATGGCCATCGCCCAGCACAAGGCACACTGCGCGGCAAACAGCCCAACCTACCGACTCAGCGCAGCACTTCGTTTTCCGTCGCTACGTCCCAGCCCAGGTATCCCTTAGCGGATCCGGGCGAAGAATAATGCTAGCGGCCCAGTTCGCGACTGCCGAGGAAATGCGTCAATAGTGGCGCTTTCGCCATCGCGGCGCGACGCCGTCAGACGATCGTCGGTCGAGGGAGCGGCGACCCCAACCCGCTGACGAACACGCGACCTCTCATCACGAGCGAAAGTCGTCACCGCCGTCATCTGGGTAATTTGCTGGTAGCAGCATCCTCGCGTCCTTCACAGGGAATGTCCGCCCAAGCACCACCCGATTGTCACTCAGTTTGGCACTCTCACGGACAAGGCTGGAGTACCAGCGTCCAAAGGTCCAACCGACTGCCCGTAAACTCCCATCGCAGCCGAGAATCCCGTATTCGAGTCCTACACGCTGTAGCGATCCTCGCGCGCAGCGATCGGTTATCCGACGGCCACCAGCTACCCGTTGTGGTGTGCTTGGTCGAATGCTTGCTGGATCGACGCAGGAATCCGGCCCCGGTTGCTGATGCTATGGCCGTGCTGACGGGCCCACTGGCGTACCGCCTGGATTTGCTCCCGAGACTGAGCTGCGCCGCGGTGGGCAAAACTGATCTTACGGGCCCGGTGGCCAGCACCTTTGGTTGTGACTCTCCGGGCGCTTTCGACGAATCCCGCGATGGCCTCGTTAAACTCCTGAATGTTGTCGCTTGACAGATCAATCTCGTAGTGGGTTCCGTCGACTGCGAAGCTAAACGTCCGCTCCGCTTCCGAACCGTCAATGTCGTCAACGAACACTCGGATGACCTTCTGCGCCATAACGACACTGTCACCCCTAGACCGGGGTCAGACAAATGTGCCGCGGGTCGTGCCATGTTCGTCTCCGGTGTCCGCTGCTACGCACAACTGGACCGCGCGGTCACACATCAGGTCGCCCCACCAGGCACCCGGCAGCGCTAGGACCACTTCGCCCAGCGCCAAGGGCGCGCTCGGGTGTACGAGCACGGCGGCCACCTCGCCTCGATTGTCGGGACTGCCACCGTCAAGGAGTTAGTTGACGCTACGTCAATAGATTGCGTCGCG
>JAJPIR010000241.1 GCA_021324675.1 Actinomycetota bacterium | reverse complement strand
ATGGACTACGACAGTCCCAGTTCAGGAAGGGGCCCATGAGCGCCTACAGCCTTCCCGACCTGCCGTACGGATACGACGCGCTCGAACCTTACTTCGACGCGCGTACCGTGGAGTTGCATCATGCCCAGCATCATCGTCGTTATGTCGACCAGCTGAATGCAGCTTTGCGAAGTACCGTTATGCCCTCCTCCGTAGGAGAGCAGTCCATCGAGGACCTGTTGCGCAACATCGGCAAGGTATCCGATGAATCCCGCAACGCGATACGTAACTACGGCGGCGGGCACGCAAACCACAGCCTCTTTTGGTCGATCTTGAGTGCTGATGGTGGTGGGAAACCATCCGGTTCCCTTGCCGCAGCACTCAGGGAAGAGTTCGGCTCGTTCAGCGCATTTCAGGACAGGTTCTCGACTGTTGCCAATGCGCATATGGGTAGCGGTTGGGCGTGGTTGGTGCTGGTGCGCAACCGATTGCTGGTTTACAGCCTTCCCAATGAGGATTCCCCGCTCACCGCAGAAGAGGTTCCTCTTCTTGGGCTCGACCTGTGGGAGCATGCGTACTACCTGCAGCACCAGGCCGCGCGTGCCGACTACATTGAAGCCTTTTGGAACGTCGTGAACTGGAAAGAGGTAGGCCGCCGGTTTGAGGAGGCACCGCGATCCTAGCCTGCCGGCGAAAGCGGCCGAGTTGGATCGCGGTACAGGTCTTCTAGAGGGTCCCCTGGCCAGGTGTATCGGAGAGGGAACGTGGACATGAGCCAAGAGCACGGAAACGAAAAAGCAACCGACAATTTGACCGGTGATGGCAAGGAGGCACTCTCCGCGCTGCGTGGCATCTGGAAGGCTCAGGGTCAAACGAGTGCCGATCTGGACGAGGCGTGTGGCAACAACAACACCTGCCGGAACATGCGGGGAGTAGGCTTCGAAGGTCTGGCGGAAGATGTCGGGATGTCAGCTGACGCGCAATCCGTGGGTACGAGCAACCTTCGCGCCGCCTGGAAGAAGAAGTTGGAGCGCGAAGGCAAGCTGTCCCAGGGGACCAGTGTTCGGGAGCTCATTTTCGGCTCCGCTGAGCAGGATGAGTAGCAAGTGATCGTTGGTTCGCGACCGTCAGCCGCAAATGAGGAGGAATAAGGGTCATGTTCGGACGCAAGAGATCACAGGTGAACACGGAAACCGGCCAGAAGACCAAAGCTTCGGACCGCACCACGTCATACCGCATGGGCCAGGACACTAGGCCAGCACCTAGCAGTGTATCGAGGACGACGTCCTATGTGAGTGCGATGCAATTCAACGGTCGCGGGTACGAAACGCTCAACTGATCAGCACCGGGATTTCCCGGACCCTTCGGGTGGGCTCGCCCTGCTGACTGCCGCATCGCGAGCCCATCCAACACCAAGATATGATCGCTTCGCCGCCCAGCGGCCGCCAGCGCTGTCAAGGAGATCGCTCGATGAACTACCCGCGGACCGTCCAAGAACTTACCGAAACGTTGCGCCGGGGTAATTACCTCGCGGACCGCGGATTGGCAACGGCGGTGTTCGTAGCGATGTCCCTGCAGCGGCCCATCCTCCTCGAGGGAGAGGTCGGAGTCGGCAAAACGGAACTTGCAAAAGTACTTGCCTCGGTGTTCGGCCGCAAGTTGATCCGTCTCCAGTGCTACGAGGGCATTGATACCAACCAGGCACTCTATGAGTGGGACTATGCCCGCCAGCTGCTCTACATCCGCGCCCTGTCCGAGCAGGACATCCGTGGCGAGGAAGCGGTCGAAAAGCTGTTTGGCCCGCGGTTCCTGCTCGAGCGCCCTTTGATGCAGGCTGTCGAAGCAGGCGACCAGGCGGTACTGTTGATCGACGAGGTTGACCGCGCCGACGACGAGTTCGAAGCCTTCTTGCTGGAAGTTTTGTCCGACTTTCAGATAAGTATTCCGGAAGTAGGCACGATCAAGGCTGAACACCCACCGTTGGTGATTCTGACTTCTAACCGCACGCGCGATTTGCACGACGCGTTGAAGCGGCGCTGCATGTACCACTGGATCGGTTACCCGGATCCGCAACGGGAAGTCGATATCGTTACTGTGCAGGCACCCGAGGTGTCTGCGGCACTGGCCTACAAGGTAGTTGCGGCGGTCAACCGGCTGCGCCAGATGGATCTTGCTAAGCCGCCCGGCGTTGCGGAGACCATCGACTGGGCCCGCACCCTTTCGTTCCTCGGTGAACCCGACCTGAACGCCAGCAATGCTGACGTTACGCTCGGTTCCATCATCAAAGATCGTGACGATCTCGAGCTGGTGCGGGACAACCTCAGGGAAGTGACATCCAATGCCTGAGACACGGAATGGGCCACGCTGAGACTTATGCCACGCAACCACAACGGCTTCGTTACGGTCCTCACCGAATTCGGTCGCGCGCTGCGCGCTAAGGGACTGGCGGTCGGATCGGGTGATATCCTGACTTTTTGCGAGGCGATGGCTCCGCTGGATCCGACCGACCTCATTGACCTGTACTGGGCCGGGCGAACCACGATGATCGTTCGGCGCGAGGACATTCCGGTTTATGATGAGGTATTCCGCGCGTTCTTCCTGGCGTCTGACAGCCCAGTCCAGAAGATGCTGAAGCTCAAGGCGCAGGCTTCCGCGGAAGCAGAGGCCGCCTTTGAGGTCCCCGCCACCGAGCCATCAGGCAAGGAAGATGAGGAGGAGACCCTCCTCGGGTTGATGGCTTCGAACGTCGAAACTCTTAAACACCGCTCGTTTAGCGAGTGCACCGAGGAAGAGCTTGCTGCAATCCGGCGCATTATGGCACGCATCAAGCTGACGCCACCTAAACGTCGTACTCGCCGCACCAGGAACTCTGACGACGGTCGCAGGCCGGACATGCGCCGGACGATCCGCCAGTCGATGCGCACCAACGGCGAGATGGTGAATCTGTACTGGCGGCGGCGGCGTGTACGGCTGCGTCCCCTGATCCTGATTCTCGACGTCTCGGGATCCATGTCGGACTATTCGCGTGCGCTTCTTCAGTTTGCCTATTCGGCCAAGCGTGCCTCCCAGAAGGTGGAGGTCTTCTGCTTCGGCACCCGGCTCACCCAGATAACCAAACCGCTACAGACGCGCAGGGCGGACGAAGCGCTTGAGCGCGCTGCGAAACTAGTGGTCGACTGGGAGGGCGGCACCCGGATCGGTGAGTCGATCGACAAGTTCGTGCGTAAATGGGGACGCCGGGGCATGTGCCGTGGTGGAGTCGTCGTGATCTGCTCTGACGGCCTCGACCGGGGTGATCCTGAGCTACTGTCTGATTCGATGGAGCGGCTGTCCCGGCTGTGCCACAACATCGTGTGGATGAACCCGCACAAAGGGGACAATCCCGACTACCAACCTCAGACCGTCGGCATGATGGCAGCCCATCCGCACATCGACGTCTTGCTGTCTGGCCACGACCTAAGCAGCCTCGAAGAGCTCGCCGCGCTGCTTCCTAAGCTCGGCTAGGGGAGACTGAGTCCATGTTGATGAGATGGAGCGTCGGAATCGTAGCCGAGGGTGACCGCATCATGAAAGTCGAAGAGGTCGTCGAGCTGGCCGATGCGGTCGCGCCGATCTGCGGCATCGCGACCGGCATCGGTACCAATACCTATGGCGCTCAGATGGTCGTGTTTGCGGACGGTCGCGAGGAAGCGATCAAGAAGGGTAAGGAGCATTTCGCCGACGCGGTGCAGAAGGCAGGACTCCCTGTGTTCCCGATCGTCCGCGTCGAGGCTGTGAGCGAAGAAGAAGACGACGCAGAGTACGAGATGTGACGCGGGGACGCACACAAATACTCATAGTTTAGGGTGGAAGACGAAGTCTCCTAGCACGAGGACGTCTCAGATGAACGCACAGGTCGAGGCATGATCCGCCTCGGATCGCTCGCTGGCTACTCGTTCGAGGGCCCCCGGATCCTCGGCGGGTGGACTCCCCCGAACCGACCGGCAGTCTTTGCGATCATGTACAAGCCCGATCCCGAAACGAAACCAGACCGCTACGCGGTGATCTACGTCGGTCACGCCGACAACATGGCGCAAGCCGGCTTTCCCTTCAAACACCCACGAGCCAACTGCTGGATCGCCCGCGCGGGCTCGCGGTGGAAGTTGCACATCTGCACCTACGAGGTCGAGGGATGGGCTCGGTCTCACCGAGAGCAAATTTGCCAGGAACTCGCCGCGGTCTACAACCCGCACTGCAACGAAGTCAAGTACGACCAGCACTGGGACGATCATTGGATCGGCTCGTACGAGTCTGAGCTCACAGGCCCACTCGCTAAGCGCGGTCCCGATGAAGCACCAATAGACTGAGTTAGACATGAAAAAAATAGTGGGGCGGCGACCAGGTGGTCGCCGCCCCACTATTTCGCTGCTACCGGCGAAGAGAGAGCTACTCGAACTTGTCGCTCTTCTTCTTTAGTGATGGCGGCCCCGGAAACCAACGGTGTCCATGAGACGAGACCGACGGCGCCCAGACGCGGGAACATTGGTGTGGCCATTGACCGGCGCGGGCGTAGGAGGAGCCAGCTTCGCGGCGATCTTTTCCGCACCGCCGTACAGCAGCGGCAGCGCCCCTGCCACCACACCACCGGTGCGGTTGATGTGCTCGACGGCAGGAATAACCACCTCTGCCTGCTGGGCGATGGTCTTCACGTTCCCCAAGCAGTCATCGAGGTTGTCCGCGATGCGGTTAAGCAGCACACCGATGATGAACAGGAACATCGCCAGTACCGCGATCAACGCCGCGATGCAGATTACCGTGATAGTAACGAGAACCATGTCTAGCCCTTTCCACCCGTCGGCGTCCCCGACCCAGTGAGGACCCGGGTCAAGAACAGGTGATGCTGCAGACCTTCCGCGAGTACCGCGTCGACCCTATCGGCCGTGATAGGGATGAGCGCGCAGTTCGCGGTATTCTGCGGGATCGCACGCAGGGTGTCTCGCACTCCCACCACGCTTCGGTCGATGGATCTGACCATCGAGACCAGGGAACTCAGCAAGAGGATGACCACGGCCAAGACCACGAAGCCCATTCCTACCGCGACCCACCAGAAGGTGGCCTCCTCAGGGGCATATCCGTCAGGAGCGCCCGCATATCCCAATAGCAGTGGCATCGCTAACCTCCAAGCCTAGCTCGGCCGCGTTCCAAACCTCCGATGATGACCTCCGCGTGGTCAATCGTCTGTCGTAGGTCTGCCAACGGCAGCGTGTTCCGATATGACTGCTGCAGGGCCTGGTTGATTTGTGGAGCCTGACGGGCAATTCGGGCTGCGAGGACCAAAACCGGGGCCACCAAAGCGACCACCACGGAGATCACCACGACAGCAATCGCGAAACCCAGGTACCATCCAAACAGGTGCGCCTCAGCGGGCCCGGATGCCTGTGCCAAAAACACCATCCCGCAGCCCTCCTTTCGGTAGCAGTTATTTCAACTGACTTAAAATAACTAGCGATCTTCAGTCGTCGTCACGCTAGTCGCTTCCAGGTAGCCCAGAATCGTCTGGGTTGGCACCTGCACGTTGTGCACGTCCCTAACATGGTCAGCGACCTGCTTCATCAAAGTAGCCTTGTCGTGCGAAGCAAACTGCGAACTGCACTCTTGATGTGCGCACGTGAACTCGTGCATCGTCACTCCTTTTTCGATGTCAGCATCAACCTCATCGGCTGCAGCTGACCGTTAAACCTGTTCTGCCATAGCTCGTACTGGTGCCAAGTTGGCGTTCACCTTCGGGATCACATCAGGAATCGTCCGAGTCTGGTACGCGATCGCATTGACACCTACGATGATCGTGCCAAGAGTCCACGTGACATGCCGAAGCTGAGCGATCACCTTCACCAACGAGAGGCCCACTACGGCGACGATCAGTGCAACAGCCAACAGCGTGACCGCTCCGGCTGCAGTCATGGCCTTCCTCCTCTTTCTCGATATCTCAGGTATTCGCTCGCTTAGACACCCAGTGTCTGCAGCAGACCACCAACGCGCTTCACGTAGCGGGTAGCTCCAAGACCCACCTCATTGACGGTGGCGTCCGTCTCTGCCAGCATCGCTGGCACATTGTCCAGCTCGCCAGTCAGAATGACCCCGTGGTACAAAATGTCATCCACCGTCTTACGGATCCGATCGACAGGCGTGACGATTCGGTTCATCAAGACGGCGACGATCGGCAACACCACGAAAAGTAGGATCGCGTTGCCAATCCACCAGAGGAACATACTCGGCCTCTCTTTCGCTCGCGGACCGTTATTTCGACTACCCCCGGCCGCCGAAAAGCCGACCGAAGAACCGTTTCAGTGCAGTCATCCACGCCTGCATGGCGATGCTGAAACCCTTCACGGGAACTGCTTCGCGTTGTACGGCTGCCTCGCCGCGGGAAGCCCGCCCAATATCATCCGCGATGCACTTGGCGAAACTCCTCATGAGCACGCTGGTGACGTCTTGGACCATGCCCCTACCAAACTGGGCAGCAGCACCGGAAAGGTTAATATCTTGAGCCACCTTCACGCGCGTCCCACTTCCCGAAGGCGCCATCGTGGACGTCACCTTCATGGTGGCCTGGCCCTTACCTTTTTCTTCAGACCCGGATGCTTCCATCACGATCCGCTTGGCGGACTCGTCCCGCTGGACAATTCTGGCGGTGCCCAGGAACTGGAGCTTCACCGGCCCCATCTTGGTCGTTACTCGTCCCTTGTATGTATCGCCGTTGACATCGAGAAGCTCGGCGCCCGGCATGCACGGCGCAATCCGCGGCACGTCTTGCATGTGCTTCCACACCGCATCAAGCGGTGCAGCAACCTCGAACTCGTTCTCGATCAGCATCGACTACTCGCTCTCCCTACCACTCGCGGCCGACCATACGATTCACGACTTCGTTCCCGACCCAATGTATGCAGCGGGATCCTTCTCAAAAGCTCGCGCGCATCCCGGACAGCAGAAGTAGTATGTGGTTCCATCGTGGTCCACCGTGTGCCGGGCGGACCCTACCTCCACTGTCATGCCACACACCGGATCGATTGCTTCGGTGATTTCAGGCACCTCGTGCGGCATGCCTTTGCCAAACCCACCGGCTGCCCGAAGCTGCACTAACTCAGCCAGTACACCCACGGCGATCTCTCGGTGTGAAACTTTTCCGAGATCGAGGCCCGCCGGCACCTTCACCCGAGCCAGAGTCTCCTTAGGCAATCCCTTACCCTCGAGGAACTCCAACACAGATTTTGCCCGCGGACGCGAGCCCACTAAACCTACGTAGGCGGGCCCCGCTAGTAGCGCCTGCTCGACCGCTTCCTCATCGTGATGACCCTGAGTGGCCACCACTACGAGCGAGCGTTCATCCACCCCTGCTGCCTTAAGATCAAGCTTGCTCACAACGTGCTGTGCCATGGGGTGGCTGTCTGCCGACCCACCGTCCGGGTCGACGAGCACTGTCCGCCAGCCAATCGCCTGGCCCATCTGAACGAGGGCCTCGACCATCGGTGACCGCCCGATCACGACAAGGTGGGTCTTGGGTTCTACCGGTTCGATGTAGATTTCCAAGGCACCTTCGCTTTGGCAGGACATCGGTACATAGCTGATGCCCTCCCGGACGGCCACCGACTCGAGCTCGTCAGGCGTGCCGAGAAACACGAGGCGCGGCACACCCTCGGCAAGGATGTGCCGAGCCTCGCGAACAACTACCGGTTCGGCACAGGCCCCGCCAATAAAGCCGAACACCTGCCCCGAGGCTGTGATGACAGCCCGGTAACCTTCCTTGCCCGAGGACGGGCCCCGCCGCCACACAACTGTGGCCAATGCGAACGCCTCACCGCGCTGCGACAACTCGCGCGCACGCTCAAGGACGTCCCACCCGTCCATGGTCACCGACCTTACCTATTCCGACCTACCTGATCGACCCACAAGTTAGCCAGCTTCGGTCTTGAGCGGCGGCATTCCGGAGACATCACGCTTGTACTTCATAGCCTCCCACACACGGTGCGGCAGCAGCGGCATATCGATGTTGCGGATCCTGAGGTCGTCAAGAGCGTTATGCACTGCATTGACGAATGCCGCAGGTCCACCGACACACGCGCATTCACCGATACCCTTGGCTCCGATCGGATGGTGCGGCGACGGCGTGACCACTTCATGGAGCTCGAAACCTGGAGTTTCCCACGCAGTGGGTAGTAGGTAGTCCATGTAGTTCGAGCCCACGCAGTTGCCCTCGGCGTCATAGGTGATGAACTGCATGTTCGCCATGGCGAAGGCTTCCGCCATGCCGCCCATGATCTGACCCTCGACGATCATCGGGTTGATCCGAACACCGCAGTCATCGACCGCGACCATTCGCAGCACGTCCCACACGCCGGTCTCAGGGTCAACTTCGACCGTTACGATGTAGGCCGCGAATGGCCACGTCATGTTCGGCGGGTCGTAGTAGGCGTTGTTCTCCAGCCCGGGCTCCATGCCGTCAGGCATGTTGCCGTAGGCGGCCATCGCGCACTCCTGGATGGTCACACCCCGGTTAGGCGCGCCTCGGACGTAGAAGCGGCCAAGCTCCCACTCGACGTCCTCATCAGATACCTCGAGCAGGTGTGCTGCCAACTTCCTGGCCTTGGCACGGATCTTGCGGGCCACCATCGACGTCGCTGCACCCGCCGTCGGTGTGCTGCGAGACGCGTAGGTGCCCATCCCGAATGGAGTGTTGTCGGTATCTCCGTGCTGCACCAGGATGTCGGCCGCAGGGATGCCGAGCTCATGGGTGACGATCTGCGCGAACGTCGTCTCATGCCCCTGACCCTGGGTCTTCGATCCGATCTTCAGGATCGCCTTCCCACTCGGGTGGACCCGCAGCTCCGCAGAGTCGAACATCTTGATGCCGAGAATGTCGTACTCACGGCTGTTACCGGCCCCAAGGGGCTCGGTCATGGTGGAGATGCCGATCCCGAGTCGCCGACCCTGCGCGCGTGCCTCCTCCTTCTCGCGCAAGAACTCCTTGTAGCCGATGGCGTTCAGCGCAACGTCGAGACATTTCTCGTACTGCCCCGAGTCCAGGAGGAAACCGTAAGGCGTACGGAACGGGAACTGGTCGTCTTTCACCAGGTTGACCCGCCGGAACTCCGCCTGATCCATGCCGAGATCATCAGCCGCGGCATGGATCTGCCGTTCCTGGAAGAACATCGCCTCGGTCACCCGGAACGAGCACCGATACGCGACCCCTCCGGGCGCCTTATTCGTATAGTGACCCTGCGCCGTCATATAACCAAAGGGAATGCCATAAGCGGCGAAGGCAGAGTGAATCAGACCAATCTTGAACTTCGTGGGCTGCGCGTCGGAGAACGACATTCCATTGTCGGTGTCGCAATGGAACCGCACCCCGAGAATCTTGCCATCCTTGCGGAGCGCAAGTTCCCCCTTGTAGTAGATGTCGCGCGCGTAGTGCGTCGAAATCAGGTTACCGGTCTTGTCTTCGATCCACTTCACCGGCCGGGCAAGCAGGATGGAGCAGAGAATCGAGCAGACGTAACCCGGATACACTGGCACCTTGTTGCCGAAGCCACCGCCGATGTCAGGCGAAATAACCCGGATCATGTGCTCCGGAAGCTCGGCCACGATTGCGACCGCTGCCCGGATGATGTGCGGTGCCTGCGTCGTCATGTAGACGGTCAACTTGGTCGTCGCCGCGTTGTAGTCCGCGATAGACCCGCAGCACTCAATGGGTGAGGGATGCGACCTCGGGTAGTGCAGCTCGATCTTGGACACCAGATCGGCCTGCGCAAAGGCGCGTTCAGTGCCCTCCCGGTCACCGACCTCCCACCGGTAGCAGATGTTGTCTGTCTGGCCCTCTTTGTCGTCCCGAATAATCGGGGCGCCTTCCGCGACAGCCTGGTAGGGGTTGACGATCACGGGAAGCGGCTCGTACTCGACGACGATTGCCTCACAGCCATCCTTGGCGATGTAAGGATCGTCCGCGACCACGCATGCGATTTCCTGCCCTTGGAAGCGGACCTTGTCGGTGGCCAGCACCGGCTGGGTGTCGTAAGAAATCGTCGGCATCCACGCCAAGTTGTGCTGGGCCGCCATGTCGCCGGTAAGCACCATGTGCACACCCGGAATTTGCCACGCTTTGCTCGTGTCGATCGACTTGATACGCGCGTGGGCCAATGGACTGCGGAGGATCTCCATGTGCAGCATGCCGGGCAACTTGAAATCATCGATGTAGTTGCCCTTACCTACCAGGAACCGGTCATCCTCCACCCGCTTGCGGCTTGCACCCAAGCCACCGATCTTAATTTCGTCTAGAGCCTGCGCCACGTCAATCTCCCTTATCGTCGGCTTCTGCCGCCCAGCACGTACGCTCCACCCTCGGACCGCATTTTTTCAGCGGCCCAAAGCACAGCTTTTACGATGTTTTGGTAACCGGTGCACCGGCAGAGGTTGCCCGCTAGTCCCCAGCGGACGTCTTCCTCTGTTGGGTTGGGATTCTCGTCAAGAATTGCTTTCGAGGCCAGCATCATCCCGGGCGTGCAGAAACCGCACTGCAGTCCGTGCTCCTCCCGGAAGCCTTGCTGGATGGGGTGCAGCTCACTGGGCATGCCAAGACCTTCGACGGTCGTCACCTCATGCCCGTCGGTCATGACGGCGAACATGGTGCACGACTTCATGGGCAAACCGTCCACAAGTACGGTGCACACACCGCAGTTCGTTGTGTCGCAGCCGATGTGGGTCCCGGTCAGGCCCATGATTTCCCGGAGAAAGTGGGCCAGCAGTATGCGAGGCTCGACATCGACCGAGACCGGTTCCCCGTTCACCACGACGTTAATTCGTCGCTCTTCCACGCCGCCTCCTAGACGTCGCCATGCTTGTAGGACATATTCGGGTCCGAATTCGAGCCATCAGGCCGCCCGGGCCTCTCGGCTGCTCAACCCACGCTGGACGAAGGTGTAAACAATGTGGCGCTTGTACTCAATGCTGCCGCGGACGTCGTTCTTAGGCTGCGCCGCGTCGGCTGCCAGCCGCGCTGCCTGATCGATTGTGCTGGCATTGAGCGACTTACCGGCCAGTGATTGCTCAGCCGAGGTGCACTGAATGTTGTTTCCCCCGACACCGGTCAGCGCGATGCCAGCCCGGTTGATCGTGCCGCCGGACATCTCGAGGTTGATGGCCACGCCGACGGTTGCGAAGTCGCCCACCCGCCGCTCGAGCTTGAGATAGGTTCCGGTGCGGGTTCCCCGGGCGGGTGGCACCTTGGCCGCCACCGCGATCTCCCCAGTCTGCAGGGAGTTCTGGAACGGACCGACCACGAACTGCGAGACCGGGATGGAACGCTCGCGACCCTCAGCGTTGCGGGCGATGATCTCGCCACCAAGCGACAGCATCACCGACGCCCAGTCACCCTGCGGGTCTGCGTGGCAGATGGAGCCGACCAGAGTTCCGCGATTGCGGACCATGGGGTCGGCGATGAGCGGCGCGGTGGCGAACATCACGGGGTAGTTATTCCGGAGCAATGACGACCGCTCAAGCGTCCTGTGGCGGCACAGGGCACCGATGCGCAGGGACCCGTCGGACTCCTCTTCGAGGTAATCGAGACCCGGAATATTGTTGATGTCAACGATGCACGCCGGCGCAGCGAAACGTAGTTTGATAAGAGGGATGAGGCTCATTCCTCCGGCGAGGATTTTCGCCTCGTCACCGTATGCCTCGATAGCCTCGAAAGCCTCATCGAGCGTACTTGGAGCCTCGTAATGGAAACGAGACGGGTACATCCAGACCCTCCTAAAGTGTCCTGACCAGTCCACGGAAAAGTTTGCACGACACATCAACCTGTCCGTAGGGATCCTATTCGGACACTACGAAGAGGCAATTAAAAACTCCGCCGACCAATAAGGTCAGGCAAATGAGCCGAGTCGCTGTAGCAGACTCAGGTGTCCATCAGGCCGAGACCGTGCCGCGGTGGAGCGTCGTCCGCCGACCCGTAGCTGCTCGGGGTCGACTGGCTCTCACTTGGCGGCGGAGGTGGCGATGAGGGACGGGTTTCGGCAGGCTCGTTGGACGGCCGGTATTCCCGGCGAGGCTCGCGTGCGGGCTCGGCAACAGCCACCGGCAGGCTCTCTTCCTCGGGATTCGGCCGAGGCTGCTGGTGGGGCGGCCATGGACCCGGTACCGGCTGACCAGCGATACGAAGCCAGTCCACTACCTCGGGCCACGCCCAGATAGTCGGGCTCTTCCCAGTCTTGGGTGCGTTTTCAATCAGCTCGTAGATGCGGGGATTGCCTCGGCTGTGTCCGGTTGACTCGATCGCCATCGTCTGGCCCCTCTCTCTGGCTCCAGTGCCGGCTTCCGGTGGGCTCGTTGGCTCGCACGTCCAGTTTTATGGTCCGTGGACCATTAGTCCACACGGCTGAGGATCGGCGTGTCAAGACCATCCGCGCGCCGCCGAGCTAGGCGTTTTCCGCGGTAGACGTCCAGGCAGGGCCATGTGTTGATAGTTGTTTTACAGTCAAAGTTGCGAGAACATGAGGCATGGCTGCAGTGGCTGCGTTGACCCTGCGCGAGGGTGATCGTGCACGCCTTGAGGCGCTGGCTCGCTCCGCGTCGGCTCGGCCGGCCCTGGCGCAGCGAGCGCGGATCATCTTGATGTCCGCCGACGGTCTGACCAATTCCGAGATCGCCCGGCGAACCGGAGCCACCCGGCCGACCATAATCAACTGGCGCAATCGCTATACTGCTGGAGGTATCAGCGCACTGGGCGATTTGCCCAGGCCAGGCCGGCCACCGGTGGTGGACGAGCTGGAAGTGGTGGCCACCACACTTGCTGCCGGTGGCCGGCCACCGGCGTACCTGGGCGCCACCCAATGGTCTTCCCGGCTGCTTGCCCAACATCTGGGTATTTCTTTCGCGACCGTATCCCGGATCTGGCGGAAGTGGGGCATCCAGCCGGAAAACGTTGAGACGTTTACGCTGGCCAGCGACCTGCAGCGGCAGGCCCAGGTGCGAGACATCAGCGGGCTGTACCTGAACCTGTCCCAGCGCGCTGCGGCGTTGCATCCGCCTGGCTACCACGGTGGGCACGAGGGGGAGACCGCCGGTCACCCAGACCCATGGCTTAAGCTTGTGGAAGTGTCTCTGGGCATCATCACCCAGCAGGCCATCCGCCGCGGGAACTTCGCCTCAGTGCGTAATCTCATCGACGCCGTGCGAGAGCTTACGGATGGATGGCAAGACCGCCGTCACGAGCCGTCCTCGCGAGACGCCGCCGCTGGCGACGATACTGCCGAGCCGGTTGTGGAGATGACTAACCGTCAAACTACTTCTGACACGATACTGAACACAGACAAGAGATCTTCACGATCGGCTGAACTTGGACTGCAGACGAGCCTCCAGCGGCCTGCCAGCCCAGTGCGGGACACCAAGCCAGTGCGCGCCGAGTTCCACGGCGCACGAGGCCGGCGATCAAAATCTAGGCCGCGAGTCGGCGGGTAGCCCATCGAAAGTGGACTCCCCAACTCTCGCCCACGCCCTGCGGGCGGTCATCTTCGATGTGGACGGGACGCTCGCCGACACTGAACGAGACGGTCATCGGGTGGCCTTCAACGAGGCATTTGCGGCGGCCGGCCTGAGCTACCGGTGGGACGTGGCTGAATACGGTGAACTACTCGCCACTACCGGCGGCCGGCGACGTATCGAACGCTACCTCCGATCCAGACAGCATTCCCCTGACGAAGTCGCTGCGCTGGCAGCAAAACTGCACAAAGACAAAACTCGCCGGTTCGCGGCACGTATCCGAATGGGCGCATTAGAGGCCCGTCCGGGTGCTGCCCAGCTCATCGCCGAGCTGCGCGCCGAGAAAGTGGCCACCGCCGTAGCAACCACGGGAACCAGTGATTGGGTGCTGCCGTTACTCGACACTCTTTTTGGGCTTGATGTATTCGATGTCGTTGTCACCGGATCAGACGTTACCGAGCTCAAACCCGATCCTGCCGTCTACCACGAGACGCTGGCTCGTTTGAGCCTCCCTGCCAGCGAGGCGGTCGCAATCGAAGACTCAGCCAACGGGGTACAAGCCGCGCAGGCTGCTGGGCTGCGGTGCGTGGCGGTGGTGAACGGTTACACCCGGGACCAAGACCTGTCCGGCGCGGTAGCCGTGCTCGACGATCTGGCCCGTCCTGGTGGCGTATCGGTACTGCGCGGGGACCCGCAACTTCGGAACGGACTGACCGTTGCGGCGCTGCGCCGGCTGCTCGTGGCGTAACGTCGAGCAAGGTACTCAGCGTGTCCAGGAGGTGCGGCAGCTTTGTCCGGGTCGGTTCGGGTGGCGGTCATCGGCTCCGGCCCTTCCGGGCTGTACACCGCTGATGAGCTCAGCAAGCACGACGCGGTATCGGTTGATGTACTCGACCGGCTGCCGTGCCCGTACGGGCTGTTGCGCTATGGCGTCGCGCCAGACCACCTCAAGATGAAGTCGCTGGAGATCACACTACGCAAGATCCTGGAGCGGCCCCGCGTGCGTTTTCTCGGCGGAGTTGAGCTGGGCTCGGGCATCACCGGCGTCACCGTCGACGAACTGCGCGAATGCTATGACGCGGTGGTCTACGCCACGGGGTCGTCGGTGGATCGCCGGCTGTCTATCCCTGGCGAGGACCTGCCGGGCAGCTTCTCGGCCACCGAATTCGTCGCCTGGTACTGCGGCCACCCCGATGCCCGGGTAGATGCCTTCACGCTGGATGCGCACAGCGCGGTGGTGGTAGGGGTAGGCAACGTCGCAGTGGATGTCGCGCGGATCCTCGCCAAGACAGTGCAGGACCTGCACGTCACCGACATGCCCGACCATGTGCTCAACGTGCTGGACAGGAGCGCGATCAGTGACATCTACATCGTGGGCAGGCGCGGTCCGGCGCAGGCCAAGTTCACCACCAAGGAGCTGCGCGAACTGGGCGAACTGGCCAGCGCTGATGTGGTAGTCGACCCAGCTGAGCTGGTGCTCGACGAGGCCAGCAAGGAACTGGTGGAGACGAACAAGACAGTGCGGCGCAACCTGGAAACACTGCAGGAGTGGTCCAGCCGCCCACTACTCGGTCGAGATCGGCGGATCCATTTACGCTTCCTGCTCGCCCCTGTCGCAGTGCTCGGCACCGGTCGGGTGGAAGCGGTCCAATGCGAGCGCAACGTGCTGGATGGATCCGGTCGCGTGGCCGGCACCGGAGAGAAGGTGACCCTGGCCGCCCAACTCTTACTACGTTCGGTGGGCTACCGGGGAGTGCCGCTGCCGGGCGTGCCGTTCGACGAGCGATCAGGAGTGATCCCGCACATCAACGGCCGGGTCCAGCGCGAAGGACGCACCGCAACCGGAGAATACGTGGTCGGCTGGATCAAGCGCGGTCCGACTGGCGTGATCGGCACCAACAAGGGCGACGCCAAGGAGACCGTCGAGCAGCTACTGGCTGATCTTGACACCTTGCCGCGCGCCCCCCGACGCGAGCCCGATGCGATCATCGACAAACTCGCGCAGCGGGGTGTGGGTGTGGTCACGTGGGCCGGCTGGGAGGCGATCGACGCGGCTGAGCGGGCGCTCGGAGCGGCGGTGGGACGGACCCGAATCAAGATTACGGACCGGGCCGCCCTGCTCATCGCGGCGGCCAAAACCCTGGCGAGCTGACCTCCGCGGCATTGGTCGGTTCGACGCCTCAGGCGGCGAGCACGGTGTGACGACATATCGCGCACGAGGACACGACACGGGAGGCACGAGGGCGCGACACGGGAGGCACGAGGGCGCGACACAGGAGGCACGAGGGCGCGACACGCCGGGGTGGGGGCGGGGGACACGCCGAGGGCGCGGGTGGGTTTTGCGCCGACTTAGTGATCGATGAAGGCGCATGTGACCCGGATGGGTGGCTTCCCCGTCGGTAGGGCGCAGGAAGGCTACGGTGCAAAACGAACAGCTCAGAGAGGAGCCGCCGTGTTCAGCCGCGTTGCCCGTCCCCTGCTTGGCGCCGTAGCCGTCGCTGACGGCGTAAACACCTTGCTTCATCCTAAACCGAAGATCGATTCCACTGCGCCGTTGGTAGCAAAGACCCCCGTCAATCCCGCATTGGTGGTACAGGCAGGTGCTGCGGTGAAGATCGCCGCCGGGCTCCTGATGGCGCTGGGGCGGGCGCCTCGACTTGCCGCGACATTGCTGGCGGCCGAGTTGATTCCAGCCACTGTCGCTGATCAGCCGTTCACCCGTGCTGCTTCCCCTGGCGAACGCAAAGCTCGCCAGGAAAGCTTCCTGACCAATTGCGGGCAGCTTGGCGGAATGCTGCTGGCGATTTCCGCTCCCGCCCCTAAGCGCAGGCGCAAGCGCCGCAAGAGCTGACTACTGGCGACGCACGGTCTTAACTGATGCAACGTCTGACATGCGGGCACCCCGGACGTAGTGGCAGGCTGGCCTCAGTCGACTCCGAATCGATGTAGTCATAGCAACGCGGGAGGTCACGGTGGGCCACGAGGTCCGCGGCGTCGTAGCACACGCCAAAGGAGCACCCGTCACGGTGGAGACCGTACTGGTGCCAGATCCCGGCCCTGGTGAAGCCCTGGTTGCAGTGCAGGCCTGCGGTGTGTGCCACACCGATTTCCATTACCGCCAGGGCGCGATCAACGACGACTTTCCCTTCCTGCTCGGGCACGAGGCCGCTGGAGTGGTAGAGGCCGTGGGTGAGGGCGTCGACACCGTGGCTCCCGGTGACTTCGTCATCCTCAACTGGCGTGCGGTATGCGGTCGCTGCCGTGCATGCCGGCGGGGCAGGCCATGGTACTGCTTCAACACCCACAATGCCGCGCAATCCATGACCTTGCCGGACGGCACGGCGCTGTCACCGGCCTTGGGAATCGGCGCCTTCGTGGAGAAGACCTTGGTCCACAGCGGGCAATGCACCAAGGTCAACCCTGCGGTAGCTCCCGAAGTTGCCGGGCTGCTCGGCTGCGGGGTGATGGCCGGGCTCGGCGCTGCCCTGAACACCGGTGGCGTCACCCGGGGCGATTCGGTGGCGGTGATCGGCTGCGGTGGGGTGGGTGATGCGGCCATCGCCGGAGCTCGGCTGGCCGGCGCAACCACGATCATCGGCATCGACGTCGACCCCCGCAAGCTGGAGTGGGCTACCGATTTCGGTGCGACGCATACCGTCAACGCCCGGGAATCCGACGTGGTGGAGGCGGTGCGTTCGGCCACCGGCGGCTTTGGGGCCGACGTGGTGATCGAAGCGGTGGGCCGGCCGGAGACCTGGGAACAGGCCTTCTTCGCCCGTGATCTGGCTGGCACTGTCGTCCTGGTCGGTGTGCCCTCGCCAGACATGATGGTGCCGGACATCCCACTGCTGGAAGTCTTCGGCAGAGGCGGTGCGTTGAAGTCGTCGTGGTACGGCGACTGCCTACCCGAGCGGGACTTTCCCATGCTGGTGGAGCTGCACCTGCAAGGCCGGCTACCGCTGGACAAGTTCGTCTCCGAGACGATCAACTTGGATGACGTGGAGCAGGCCTTCGAGAAGATGGAGCGTGGGGAGGTACTGCGCAGCGTGGTCGCGCTGGCCAAGTCAGAAACATGATCACCCGTGTGGAGACGTCCGGGACGTTCAGCCTGGATGGCGGCACCTGGGCGGTGGACAACAATGTCTGGCTGATCGGCGACGAGCGCGAGGTGATCGTCGTCGATGCTGCGCACGACGCCGAGGCGATCGCCGCTGCTGTGGGCGAGCGGCGAGTGCGTGCCATCGTGTGTACCCACGCTCATGATGATCACGTCAATGCCGCACCGGAGTTGTCCCGCAGGCTGGCCGCACCGGTGCTGCTGCATCCCGCAGAACACCAGCTGTGGCAGCTCGCGCACCCTGACCTGCCCCCGCCCGACGCCGAGCTTGCGGACGGCGACACAGTGCGCGTCGCGGACATCATGTTGCGGATCCTGCACACCCCCGGGCACTCTCCCGGCTCGTGCTGCCTGTACGCCCCAGAGCTGAACGCCGTGTTCAGTGGCGACACCTTGTTTTCGGGCGGACCCGGCGCAACCGGCCGGTCATTCTCCGACTTCGGCACGATCATCGAGTCGATCGGGAACAAGCTGCTTACCCTGCCCGCAGACACCACCGTCCACACCGGCCACGGTGATTCCACCCGCATCGGCGAGGAGGCCCCGCACCTCGAGGAATGGCGGGCGCGCGGCTGGTAGACCGCTGCGGTGTGAGATTCTCCCGGCGAACTTCAGCCGAGGAGGCGTTGTGACGACCACTTCACGCCATCGCAGAAGGTCACCGGTCGGGTGGCTGCCCGTTATCGGCGCTGCCTTGGTCGGCGCCGCAGTCGGGGCTGGTGCGCTGGCTGTCGCCAGTCCACGCTCGCCAACGCACCAGCCCAACGGACCATCGGAGGCAGCGGCCGCGGCGACAGCCAGCGCGGTGTCCTCCAACGGGGCGCTGCCATCACCGGCGGAGGCACGGGCAAGCAACCCAATCGCGTTCTCCCCACCTATCACCGACGCCGCCGGCATGTCGCTGACGGTGCTGCGGCCGGAGAAAATTAAAGGTGGCGTGCGATTGACCATCGCGGTGGTCAATATCAATGACATCCCGATCAGCGTTGATACTGGCGCTGTAGGTCCGCGCGACGCGCGTTTCAACAATGTGGCGGTGCCGGTAACCACAACCCCGGGGCGCAAGCGCCTCGCACCGGGCGAGGGTTACACCTACCAGGCTGTGGTCAAGCTGCCCACGACGAACACCGGGCAACTATCGTTTGTGGTCGGCATGGCACGCGTCACGGGCCCAGCAGCCGGGGACTGACCCCACGCCTCATCGCGATATACCGGGGTTGCGGGCGGGCCCGAAGTCTCCCTGTCGGGGTCGGACGGTTGGAGAATCGCTAGACCGCACGGACGTCAAGGGACTCGGACATCCGCATGGCGGGCACGGTGACCGCGTGCGCCACGCCTACCGGCTCGGTCGGACGGGTATGCGGTTCGATCACCCGGGCTTCGGTCACGATTGCGGTGATCAGATCAGCCGGAGTCACGTCGAAGGCCGGATTGAGAGCGCCGGATTCGGCCGGTGCCATCCGCCAACCACCCACGAGCAGTACCTCGTCAGGTTCCCGGTACTCGATGGGCACCGATGCCCCGGTGGGGGTATCCATGTCGATCGTGGCACTCGGGGCAGCGACCACGAACGGGATGCCGGCTCTGGCCGCCGCCAGGGCCAGCGGGTAGGTGCCCACCTTGTTGACCACGTCGTAGTTGGCGGCAATCCGGTCCGCTCCGACGATCACCGCATCGATCTCGCCGCTGGCGATGAGTGAAGGGCCTGCGCTGTCCACGACCACCTGATGGGGCACACCCAGGCCGGCAAGTTCCACCGCGGTGATCCGGGAACCCTGCAGCAACGGCCGCGTCTCCCCCACCATCACCATCTTGATCAGTGCGTCGGCATGCAGGGCACGCACCACACCGAGCGCGGTGCCCCATTCCACGCAGGCCATCGCGCCTGCATTGCAGTGCGTGTGCAACACCATGGGCCGGTCGCCGACATAGCTGCGCAGCAGGGCAGCACCGAGCCGGGACAGCGTCGCGCACGCCCGCACGTCGGCATCCACCACCGCCTGCGCTGCGGCGAGCGCTGCCTCGGGACCCCGCGGCAGCGCCGGCAGTACCTGCTGCACGGCCCAGCGCAGGTGTGCTGCGGTGGGCCGTGCTTCGGCTATCCGCCGGGCGTCAGTGCGCACGGCATCGGGGTCGTAACCCAGCTCCGCCGACCGCACCGCGGCGAGTGCAACGCCCAGCGCGCCCACCGCACCCAACGCCGGGGCGCCACGCACCACCATCCGGCGGATCGCGTCGACCACATCACTGGCGGCGTGCAGGGCCACTCGTCGCTGCTGCGGCAATGCAGTCTGGTCAACGACATCGATATGCCCGTCGATCCACTCGATGGTGCGCATGAATACCTTGCTCCGTCGTGAGCTCAGTTGGTGGACACTGTGATGGGGCTTCATCGAGGGCTTCCCTCTGGGCCCTGTTTTTTAGCCCCCGGCAACCTACGCGCCCGGAGCCACGTCGCGCACCGCTTAACGGATGATCCCGCTGCAGCCGGTGCTCAACGCTGCGTGATAGCCATGTACTCCCGTTCGGTGTAGCCCGTGTAAACCTGGCGCGGCCTTGCGATCTTCGTTTCCGGATCACTGTTCATCTCACGCCAGTGCGCGATCCAGCCGGGCAACCGGCCTAGCGCGAACAGCACCGTGAACATCTTGGTCGGGAAACCCATCGCGCGGTAGATCAGACCGGTGTAGAAATCGACGTTGGGATACAGCTTGCGCTCGATGAAGTAGTCATCGGCCAGCGCTTTCGCTTCCAGCCTCAGCGCGATGTCAAGCAGCGGGTCGTTGACCCCCAACTTGTGCAAGACCTCGTCCGCCGTCTTCTTCACGATCTTCGCGCGCGGGTCATAGTTCTTGTAGACGCGATGCCCGAAGCCCATCAATCGCACGCCGTCGGTGTGGTCTTTCACCTTCCTGACGAAGCCATCGACGTCATCCCCGTCGCGATGGATCCGGGCGAGCATTTCCAGCACCAGCTGGTTAGCCCCGCCATGCAGAGGACCGAACAGCGCGTTGATCCCCGCTGATACGGAGGCGAAGAGGTTGGCATGCGTGGAGCCGACCATCCGGACGGTGGACGTCGAGCAGTTCTGCTCATGGTCGGCGTGCAACAGGAACAACAGGTCCAACGCGTCGGCCACCGCCGGATCGACCTCGTAGGGCTGCACTGGTAACCCGAAGGTCATCCGGAGGAAGTTGTGCACCAGACTCAGGGAGTTGTCCGCGTAAAGGAAGGGCTGCCAGATGGACTTCTTGTACGCATACGCAGCGATGGTGGGCAGCTTGGCCATCAGCCGGACCGTGGAGATCTCCACGTGCTCGTGATCGAACGGGTCGAGGCTGTCCTGGTAGAAGGTCGATAGTGCGGACACCGCACTGGACAACACCGGCATCGGATGGGCATCACGCGGGAAGCCGTCGAAGAAGCGCTTGAGATCCTCGTGCAGCAGGGTGTGGATGCGGATGGAGTCGGTGAAGTTTTCCAGCTGCCCGCTGGTCGGCAAGTCCCCGTAGATCAGCAAGTAACTGGTCTCCAGGAACGTAGAGCGTTCCGCCAGCACCTCAATCGGGTAGCCGCGGTAGCGCAGCACGCCGGCTTCACCGTCAATGTAGGTGATCTCGGAGGTGCACAGGGCGGTGTTCACCAGGCCGGGATCAAGGCTGACCAGTCCGGTCTTCGCCCGCAGGGTGCTCAGGTCAATCGCAGGCGCGCCCAAGGTGCCCTGGACGACCGGCATGTGGTGCTCGCCGCCCGGGTAGGCCAAGGTCACGGCTTGTTCAGAGGACACCTCTTCACGGTAGCTCGCGCGCTGGTTTCCCGGGGGCGTCAGGGAGCGAGACGCTCAACACGCCACTGGCCGTCGTCGGTGCGCCGGTAGCGCAGCCGGTCGTGCATGCGGTCCGGGCGGCCCTGCCAGAACTCCACGCACACCGGACGGATCCGCACCCCGCCCCAGTGGGGCGGCAACGGCACCTGCTCGGCGTCGGCGAAGCGCGCCGCGACGTCGCGCAGCGCGGCGTCCAGGGCATGGCGGTCGGGCACCACAGTGGACTGCGCCGAGGCCCAAGCACCCAGCTGGGACCCGCGCGGCCGGGTCTGCCAGTAAGACATGGTGTCCTGGCGGCTGAGCATCTCGATCGGCCCGCGCAGGTGCACCTGGCGGTGCAGGGCAATCCAGGGGAAGGTGACCGCGGCGAACCGGGTGGCGTCGAGGTCGCGCATCTTGGCGGAGGTCAAGTTCGTGTAGAACGCGAGGCCCCGGGAATCGAGACCCTTGGCGAGGACCGTCCGGGTACTGGGAAATCCGTTGTCATCGCTGGTCGCCAGCACCATCGCGTTCGGTTCAGGTACGCCCGCCGCCACAGCGTCGTCGAGCCAACGCGTCAACTGCTCGTGCCAGGTACCAGCGAGACCTCCCTCGTCCAGCGCGTCACTGGCGTAGATAACGCGCATCCGTGCCAGGTCGATGGTGTGCTGTCCTCGTTGGCTGGACTCGTCCGGCACCGGTGCACGCTCCGACATGGGTGGTGATTGCTGGCGGGCCGCCCCCGTTGCGGGCGGTAAACCCATCGTGGCCCAAACCGGCGCGTCATACCGCCCGGGCATTGCCTACGGGCGGCATCCGGTGCACTGTTAGCCCACTCGCGCGGCGCCGCACGATGGCGTGCGCCCATGCCCGCTGCCCCGGTCAGCGACCCGCGCGTCCGTGCCCGGTCCAGGGAGCTGATCGCGTGAGGAGGACGGCATGACCATGTTGAGGGAGCGAACGGAGGGCAGCTTCCATCCCGGTCTAGAAGGCGTGGTCGCCTTCCGCACCGAAATCGCCGAGCCAGATCGGGACGGTGGCGCGCTGCGCTACCGCGGAGTAAACATCGAGGACCTGGCGGGTTACGTCACCTTCGGTGACGTCTGGGCGTTGCTTACCGATGGCCGCTTCGGGCATGGCTTACCGCCCGCTGAACCGTTTCCCCTGCCGGTGCACAGCGGCGATGTTCGGGTTGACGTGCAAGCTGCCCTCGCCATGCTCGCGCCGATTTGGGGCTACCGCCCGCTGCTGGACAATTCCGACGCACAGACCCGCGCCGACCTCGCGCGGGCTTCGGTGATGGCGCTGTCCTATGTCGCCCAGTCCGCTCGGGGGATCCACCAACCGGCCGTCCCGCAGAACCGGATCGATCAGTGCTCCACCATCACCGAGCGCTTCATGACCCGCTGGCGCGGTGACCCGGATCCGGCGCACGTCAAAGCCGTAGACGCCTACTGGGTCTCGGTCGCCGAACATGGACTCAACGCCTCCACCCTGACTGCCCGGGTGATCGCCTCTACCGGTGCCGACGTTGCCGCCTGCCTGTCTGGGGCGATCGGCGCGATGTCCGGCCCGCTACACGGTGGTGCGCCGGCACGCGTGCTGCCGATGCTTGAAAAAGTAGAGAGCACGGGCAATCCCGCCGCAGTGGTCCGCGGCGTGCTGGATCGCGGCGAGCGGCTGATGGGCTTCGGTCACCGGGTGTACCGGGCAGAGGACCCGCGAGCCCGGGTACTGCGCCGGTTCTGCCGGGAGCTCAGTGCACCGCGCTTTGACGCGGCGATGGCGCTGGAGCAGGCTGCGCTGGACGCGCTTGCTGATCGCCGGCCAGACCGGGCAATCCAGACGAATGTCGAATTCTGGGCCGCGGTGATCCTCGACTTCGCTCAGGTCCCCCCGCACATGATGGCGGCGATGTTCACCTGCGCGCGCACCGCAGGCTGGTGCGCCCACATCATGGAGCAAAAATGCACCGGTCGCTTGGTGCGCCCGACAGCCGAATACATCGGACCTCCACCACGTCCCCGGCAAGCCGTCCCTGGGTGGTCGGAGATCGGGCGTCCTTAGCGCCGTCACGCCTCCTTTACACGATCACTTTGGGCCGCAATGCGTAGCGGGCGAATAGCTGGCCTTGGGATTCGAGCAGGCAGATCAGTTCGAGGGCAATCGGGTGCGCCAGTGGTGCGCGGTTGACGATCGATAGGGACCCGGAGCTGCCGGCCAAGGTAGGAGCGATGGACAGGAACAGCTCATCGATCAGACCGGCAGGCAGCAGCGAGGCGTTGAGATTCGGGCCGCCTTCACACAGCACCGATCGGATCCCGTATTCGCTGTGCAACCGCGTAAGCATCGCCCCCAAGTCCACCTCTTCATCCGCCGGCGCGCGCAGGTAGCTGACCTGTGCCGCGCACTCCGGCAACTCAGCGTCGCTGGCAGTGACTACCACCACGCGGGAATGCTGATCAGCCAGCAACGGCAAGTCCGGCGTGAGCCGCAGCCGGTGGCTCGCGACGATGGCTAGCGGATCTGCTGCCAGGCCCCTGGCGACACGCCGTGCCCGGCGTTGCGGATCGCGCACCAGGCGCCCGTACCGCTCGGTGCGGACCGTCCCGGCACCCACCAGCACCGCGTCAACATGTGTCCGCAACTCATGGAACAGCTCCCGGTCGGCGGTGTTGCTGATCGGCGCGGTGTGGTCGCCCACCGCCGCCGCACCATCTGCGGTCGCCACCATGTTGACCACCACATACGGGCGGTTCGCAGGGGCCAGATCGCCCAACGCCAGGCCGTCCAAGGCTTGTTCGGCGGTGACGCTTCCGGGATCGGGCAGCAAGCGCCGCAGCTTGACCGCGGTCATGCCGGATGCCCCGGTTCCAGATGCTTGGCCAGCCGGAAGGGGTAATACGGGGGGTCGCCAGCCCGCTGGGCCGCGACCGGCTCAAGAAGGAAACCGACGTGGTCGCCAAGATCTAACCGGTCAAGTACCCGTCCGACAAACCAGTTCGGGCACTCCTGCAAGATCGGTACCCCGGCCGGGCCGGGCTGCCACGTGCATCGGGAGAACTTGTCGATGACGTCACCGGTGCAGCCGCCGAACAGCTCAACCAGCGCCTCGGCCTGCCTCGGCACGAAGTGCACCGCCACCTCGGGCGCGCTCATCGCGACCCGGTAGGTGTGGTTCTCCCGAGACAGGCACGCCAGGAAGCGCGGCGGGTCGATGCTGGTCTGGCAACTGAACCCGACCAGGCAACCAGCCAACTGCTCGCCAGCCCGGACGGTGACGATGAACATCGAGTACTCCAACTCGCCGACAAGCTTCTCAAAAGTGCCGCTGACGTCCACAGCGATCAACCTACCGGTGCGGGTCACGCAACGCTGGGCGCTTGATGGGTAGGGTGAAAAAGTGGAGCACATATCAGCCGGCAAGGTGCGGGATTTATATTCGATTGATGGCGACGTGCTGCTTGTCACGTCTGACCGGATATCGGTATACGACGTAGTCCTTCCTACACCCATTCCGGATAAGGGTGCATTGCTCACCCAACTATCCGTATGGTGGTTTCACAAGCTGCGCCATGTGATGCCCAATCACCTCATCTCCGCCACGGACGTACCGCCCGATTTCCAGGGCAACGCGATTCGCTGCACCCGACTGAAAATGATCCCTGTTGAATGCATCGCACGCGGTTACCTGGCCGGTCAGGGGCTGCGCGAGTACGAGAGGACCGGCGCCGTATCCGGCGTGGCACTGCCTGCAGGTTTGGCTTCGGGAAGCCGGTTACCCGAGCCGATCTTCACGCCGACCACCAAATTTTCCGACACCGGACACGATGAATTCATCACCTTCGCAGACATGACCCGAGAAATCGGCGCAGACATCGCGCAACGGCTGCGCGACCTGACCCTCGAACTTTATACGGCAGCGGCCGAGCACGCACTGGAAAATGGTGTGATCATCGCGGACACGAAGTTCGAGTTCGGCTGGGATGCAAGCGGGCAACTAATGCTCGGCGATGAGGTGGTTACCTCGGATTCGTCACGTTTCTGGCTCGCCGAAAAATGGCGGCCCGGCCAGCCGCAATATGCCCTGGACAAGCAGTTTGTGCGGGACTGGGCGGTCAGCACGGGGTGGAACCGGGAGCCACCGGGCCCTGCGATACCTCGCCCGATCGTGGCCGAAGCGCGGCGCCGCTACGTCGATGCCTATGAGCGCATCACGGGTCTGAGGTTTCCCACCGCAAGGTCGGTCGTAAGGTCGACGGTATGACGCAGACCGGGCAGCTGTCCATCCCCGCCGACCTCAAGCCCGCCGACGGCCGCTTCGGATGCGGACCGTCGAAGGTCCGTCCCGAGCAGCTGACCGCATTGGCCAGCAACGGCGCCTCAATGATGGGTACCTCGCACCGGCAGGCGCCGGTCAAGTCTCTCGTCGCGCGGATCCGGGCCAGCTTACGTGAGCTGTTCTCGTTGCCAGGAGGCTACGAGGTCGTGCTTGGCAACGGCGGCACCACGGCATTCTGGGACGCCGCCACGCTAGGCCTGGTCCGGCAACGCTCGCTGCACCTCAGTTATGGCGAGTTCTCCGCGAAATTCGCCACAGTCACCACGCGCGCTCCGTTCCTGGCCGACCCCGTGATTATTTCTGCTCCGGCTGGTGATGCCCCCCAGCCGATCGCCGAACCGTCCTGCGACTTGATCGGCTGGGCGCACAACGAGACCTCCACCGGGGTGATGGTCCCGGTGTGCCGGCCAGCGTCCGCACCCGGCACGCTGGTGGCGATCGACGCGACTAGCGGCGCGGGTGGCCTCCCCGTCGACGTCAGCGACGCCGACGTCTACTACTTCGCGCCGCAGAAGTGCTTCGCCTCCGACGGCGGGCTGTGGATCGCGCTGCTCAGCCCGGCCGCACTGGAACGCGTCGCCGAGATCAGCTCGTCAGGCCGCTGGATACCGGAGTTCCTGTCGCTGGCCACGGCGCTGGACAACAGCCGCAAAGACCAGACCTACAACACCCCGGCGGTCGCGACGCTGCTGCTGCTGGCCGACCAGATCGAGTGGATGCTGGCCCACGGCGGGCTGGAGTGGTGCGTCAAACGCACCACTGATTCGTCGTCGCGGCTGTACGCATGGGCGGAGTCTTCGCCGTATGCGACGCCGTTCGTCACCGATCCCGCCAAGCGCTCGCTGGTGGTCGGGACGGTGGATTTCGTCGACAGCGTGGATGCCAGCGCCGTTGCGGCGGTACTGAGAGCCAACGGCATCGTCGACACCGAGCCCTACCGCAAGCTGGGTCGCAACCAGCTGCGGATAGGGATGTTCCCCGCCGTCGACCCGGACGATGTATCCGCACTGACCCGGTGCATCGACTGGGTGGTGGAGCGCCTGAGCTAAAACCGGACGCACGGCGGCGCGCCTCCACCGGCATGGCTGCGCACCGGCCTACGGTGGCAGACGCCGGATGTGGAGGTTTTGGATGCGCGCGGTGCGGGTGGTCGGTCTGGGGGCCGACGACCGCACGATCATCGTAGAGACCGTGGCCCAGCAGCCGGGCGCGCGTCGAGATCAGTTCACCCTTTCCGTGGACGACAACCTGCACGCCGCGCTGAAAGGTGATCTCCCGCGCCTGGAGCAATCCGAAATCGAGCCAGAGAACCAGCTGCGCCCTCGGGAGATCCAGGCCCGGATCAGAGCCGGCGCGTCGGTCGAGCAGCTGGCCACGGCTACAGGGATGCCGTGCGAACGCATCGAACGGTTTGCTTACCCGGTACTGCTGGAACGTTCTCGAATGGCACAGCTGGCGCAACGCGCGCACCCGGTACGGGCCGACGGGCCAGACCTGCGCACACTGGAGGTAGCCGTCACCGAGACGTTCCGCCGCCGGGGCCAGGACCTCGGTGCAGTCAGCTGGGACGCTTGGCGCGGCGAAGACGGCAAGTGGGTGCTCCAGCTACGCTGGCGGGCGGGGAGGTCGGAAAACCGCGCGCACTGGACGTTGCACCCCGGTGCCCACGGGGGGACCGTCACCGCGATGGACGACCACGCCACCGACCTGATCGATCCGCAACCCAGCGTGCCGCTGCGCACCGTGCCACCGGCGGCGCTGGAGCGTCCTGAGAGCGTGGCGGTGCCTGATGAAGGCCCGGCATGCCGTGCGTCTGAGCAGCGTGATCAGGCTGGGCCACGGTCACCAAAGCGCCGCGGCAAGGACCGCGCGATCGTCCCCTCCTGGGAGGACGTGCTCCTCGGCGTCCGCTCCCCCCGCGCCTGATTTCCCACCTCGCTTTCCGCAGTCTGGATGCAGACTGCTGTTTTTGAGGCCTCTGAAACAGCAGTCTGCATCCAGAGTGCGGGAGAGAGGCCGGGCAGAAAAGTGGGTGCCCGACGGCGAAGAGTGGAGTTAGCGTCGGGCGCGATGGCTTCCCCACACAAACCTTCCTTGGCTGTGCTGCGCCGGTTGCGGCCCTATGTACGGCCAGTACGCGGCCGGCTCCTGGGCGCAGGTGCCGCCGCACTGGCCACGATGCTGGCCGGGCTGGCTATTCCGGTGCTCATCCAGCGCATTATCGACGGTCCGGTCGCGCACCGGGATCAATCCGGGCTGGTGTTGCTATCGCTCGGGGTGCTCGCGCTAGGGATCGCCGAGGCGGGATTGATCTACGTACGCCGGCTGCTGGTGGCCCGCCCGGCGGCGACCATCGAAAAATGGATGCGCGCTGACCTGTATCACCACCTGCAGCGGTTGCCAGTGGCCTTCCACGACCGTTGGCCGTCGGGGCAGTTACTGTCCCGCGCGGTCAGCGACCTGACCACGATCCGGCGGTTCGTGACATTCTCCGGCCTGTTTCTGGTCGTCAACCTGCTCACCGTCCTGGTCGGGTTGATTGTGCTGGTCGTGATCGCACCGGTGCTCGGGATGCTCGCCGCGATCATGGCTGTGCCGCTGGTGGTGCTGTGCCGTCGCTACGAGCGACGCTACGAGACAGCTGCGCGGCAGGCCCAGGATCAGGTGGGCGATCTGGCCACCAGGGTGGAAGAAGCCACACTGGGTATCCGGGTACTCAAGTCATTCGGCCACGGTCCACGCGCCACCCGCACTTTCGTCGCGCACGCGCGCGAGTTACGGCGGACGGAGCTGACCAAGGTCCAGGTGCTCGCGGCATTATGGGTAGTGGTCATCGCAATACCGGAACTGGCCCTGGCGGCGATTCTTGCTGTCGGAGGGTACGCCGCGGCAGCTGGTTCGCTGTCGCTGGGCACCGTGGTGGGTGCGATCACGATCCTGACTTTCCTGCGCTGGCCGCTGGACTCGCTGGGGTGGCTGCTGGCCGAAACGGGTAAAGCGATCGCGGCGACGACCCGGTATTGCGAGGTGCTCGACACCGTCCCTGCCGTCGTTGACCCACCGCACCCGTGTTCCCTGGTGCGGCCCGCCCGTGGTGAGCTGCGCTTGGAAGCGGTGCGGTTCCGCTACCCAGGTGCGGCCACCGAGGTGCTTCGCGGAGTTGATCTCGACGTCAAGCCGGGCGAGACGGTGGCACTGGTCGGTGCCACGGGCAGCGGCAAGACCACCCTGACCGCGTTGATCCCGCGACTGGCCGACGTCACAGGCGGCCGGATCCTGCTCGACGGGGTCGACGTGCGGGACCTGGCATTGGCCGAGCTGCGCGCCTGCGTGGCGACCGCGTTCGAAGACCCCGTGCTGTTTTCGGCATCGGTACGGGAGAACGTGGCACTAGCGGTGCCGGACGCGTCCGACGCCGAGGTACGCCGCGCGCTTGCGGTGGCGCACGCCGAGCAGTTCGTCGACGCCTTGCCGTGGGGCCTGCAGACCCGCATCGGTGAGCAGGGCCTGACGCTGTCCGGGGGCCAGCGGCAGCGCCTTGCGCTGGCCCGCGCGGTAATCGGCAAACCTGCCGTGCTGGTGCTCGACGACCCACTGTCCGCGCTCGACGTACACACCGAGGCAGAGGTCGAAGCGGCGCTGCGCACGGTGTTGCGTGGGGTGACAGCGCTGGTCGTGGCCCACCGCCCATCCACCGTGCAGCTCGCAGACCGGGTGGCTCTGCTGGCCGGCGGTCAGATCACGGCGGTGGGTACCCATTCCAAGCTGCTCGCCGAGGTACCGGAATACCGCCGGCTACTGTCACCCACCGACGATGTGATGGTGGCTCGATGACCGAGGATTGGCGGGGGGTGGCCGCCGAGGATCTCGACACGATCGACACCGCCACCGGGTTGCGGCTGGCCACCCGATCGCGCCGGTTGCTCGGTTCACTGCTGCGACCGCAGTTGCGCGGGGTTTGCCTGGCCGTTGGACTACTCCTCGCCGAACAGGTCGCCCTACTGGCTGGACCGCTGGTGATCGCGGCAGCGATCGACCATGGGATTCCAGCCATGGTGACCGGTCATCCTGCTGGGCTGGCCTGGTGCGTGGCCGGCTACGCGGTCGCCGGGGCTGCCGATGCCCTGATCGTCAACACCTTCCTGCGCCTGTCCGGGCGCGTGGGCGCCGACGTGCTCGTTGACCTTCGTGAGCGGGTGTTTGCACAGGTGCAGCGCCTGTCATTGGCGTTTCACGAGCGCTACACATCGGGGCGGGTGATTTCCCGCCTGACCAGCGATCTGGATTCACTGCAGGAGTTGCTGGATGAGGGCATGGACGGGTTGTTCTCGCTGCTGTCCATCATCAGCATCGGGGTGATGCTGCTGGTGCTGGACACCCCACTGGGGCTGGTGGCACTGGCCGGCTTCCTTCCGCTTGGCGTGCTGACGCACTGGTACCGGCGACGCTCCCAGCACACCTACCGCCGCACCCGCCGATGGATCGCCCAAGTGATCGTGCAATTCGTGGAGACCATGAACGGGATCCGCGCCGTCCAGGCGTTTCGCCGCGAGCTACGCAACGCATCGATCATGGCCCGGCTCAACGGTGCCTTCGCCGACGCCGAAACCGAAGCGAGCGCCTTGATCGCCCGGTTCACCTCAACTGTGCGGATAGTGGGTTCGGTGTCAATTGCGGTGACCTTGCTCATGGGTGGGTTGCGGGTGCTTGACGGCAGCCTCACCCTGGGCGTGCTTGCAGCGTTCCTGCTGTACCTGCGCCGGTTTTACGACCCACTCGACGAGCTGGCTATGTTCGCCAACTCGTACGCCTCGGCGGCCGCCGCGCTGGAGAAGATTTCCGGGTTGCTCGACGAGCGCCCCTCCGTTGGGGATCCTCTTCAACCGGTTCCGCTGCCGGTGCCGGTGCGGGGCGAGGTGGTGTTCGACCAGGTGTGCTTTTCCTACGGCGGCAGCGCGGTGTCAACTCTCGACCCTGCAAGCAGGTCTTCGGTGTCAACGCTCGACCCTGCAAGCAGGTCTTCGGTGTCAACGCTCGACCCTGCAAGCAGGTCTTCGGTCGTGCTCACGCAGCTCGATCTGGCCATTCCGGCTGGCCAGAGCGTCGCGCTCGTCGGCGCCACCGGGGCGGGCAAGTCGACGGTGGCCAAACTACTGGCCCGGTTTTATGACCCGGTAGCTGGCACCGTCCGGTTGGACGGTATCGATCTGCGCTCGGTCGCCGACGCCGAGCTACGCCAGGCTGTGGTGATGGTGACCCAGGAGTCGTTCCTGTTCTCTGGCTCCGTGGCCGACAACATTGCACTCGGGTCGCCTGGGGCGTCCAGGGCGGACGTGATCGCGGCTGCTCGGGCGGTCGGTGCCGACGAGTTCATCACCGCGCTGCCTGACGGTTACGACACCGACGTGCGCAAGCGCGGGGCGCGGCTATCTGCCGGGCAGCGGCAGCTGGTGTCGTTCGCCCGAGCGTTGCTGGCGGATCCCGCCGTGCTGGTGCTCGACGAGGCCACCTCATCGCTGGACATCCCGTCTGAACAGGCTGTGCAGGTCGCGTTGGCCACCGTGCTCGCCGGGCGCACAGCACTGATCATCGCGCACCGGCTGTCGACCGTCCTGATCGCCGATCGAGTCCTGGTCATGGCTAGCGGCGCGATCATCGAGGATGGTTCGCCGACCGAGCTGATCACAGGAAGCGGCCCCTTCGCCGCCCTGCACTCCGCCTACCGCACCTCCCTCGCCTGACCCTCTATCCGGTAGTCCACTTCCCGTGCCCGTTGCGCAGTCTGGATGCAGACTGCTGTTTTTTGGCTTCAGAAACAGCAGTCTGCATCCAGACTGCGGGCTAGGCCGGGGCTGTGGACAAGCTGTGGATGGAGATTTGGTCGATTGGGCCGAGATCGGCAGTGTTGGCCGCATGGGGAGAGGTATTCGCCTAACCGATCTGAATGGGCCGTTCCGCGGATCGGAGGCCGTGGGAGTCGGTGTACTGACGGCGACCCAGCTGCGCAGTTCAGCGGTCCGTCGGGTGCTGCAAGACATCTACGTGCCGGCCGGTATCCCGGACAGCCACGAGCTGCGTTGCGAGGCGGCTGCACTTGCGGTTCATCCCGGGGCAGTGATCACTGGCCGATCGGCTGCGACGCTGCGTGGTGTCCGCCTGGCGCGTGCCAAAGATCCGGTTGAACTGGTGGTTCCTGAGGCTGTCCGCGTCTTCCGGCGTACCGGACTGGACATCCGTCGCACCGAACTGTGCCCTGGTGAATCAGAGCCGTGGGGAGCTATCGGCCTGGCGACACCGCTTCGGATGGGGCTGGACCTGCTGCTTGACCGCACCTTGCCCGACGCCGTGGCCGATCTCGATGCCGTATTGCACGCTGGGCTGGTAGACCGCGTTGAGTTGCGTCGGATGCTGGCTGCGCGGCACGACCGCGGCATCGTCGCGGCTCGCCGGGCCGAGGAACTTGCCGACCCGCGAGCGGAGTCGCCACCGGAGTCCCGGATGCGGGTATGGCTGACGCTTGATGGTCTGCGCCCGGTGCCGCAGTACTGGATCGTTGATCCCCGAGGTCGGCTGGCATGTGCCGACTTGGCCTTTCCTGAGCAGCAGGTGGCTGTCGAGTACGACGGCTCCTGGCGTGAGGGCGAGCTGTGGGCGCTCAACCGAGACCGCGAGCGGCTCAACCGGGTCCAAGCCGCTGGTTGGGAGGTTGTGTTCGTCACTGCCCCGCTGCTTGCCGACCCCGCACGCATGGTCGCCACAGTCCGCGCTGCCCTGGCCCGCCACTGACCCCGCTTGCACTCACTGCACGGTAACCACTCCCGACGCCCGCAGTCTGGATGCAGACTGCTGTTTCTGGAGCCAAGAAAACAGCAGTCTGCATCCAGACTGCGGAAAGGGGGTTAGTGACCCAGGAGGGAGAAGAGGAGCGCGAGCCAGGTCAGAACGATGCCGGCAGCAGCTCCGTAGGCTATCCAGCGCCACACTGGAGTCGTCCGGGCTAGCCAGATCGACGGCGCCAGGCCCGCGGCAACGAGCAGGTTCGCCAGCGCGACAATTCCATGCCCGTTGGGCTGGAGTCCCTGTGATAGGCGCAGCAGGGCGATCCCGACGATCACCGCCACGGCCCCGCTGACGGCAAGGCCGGTTGACCACGGCGTCGGCTCACCCGTCGGCATAGACACGGTGACCCACCTTAGACGCGCCGTGCACCGGCGAAGGCGATCGCTGCGGCGGTGGCCACGTTGAGCGAATCGACTCCGGGCGCCATGGGGATGCGCACGGCCAGATCCGCTGCGCCCAACGCGACGCTGGACAGTCCCGAGCCCTCGGCGCCCAGCAGCCACGCTACCCGGCTGGTGACCACGCCCGCCTGCATCAGCGGCACCGCCCCCGGCGCGGGAGTCAGCGCCACGATCCGGAAACCGGCTGCCCGCAGCACTTCCAGATCTTGCGGCCAACGGCGCAACGGAGCGAACGGCACTTGCAGCACGTGACCCATGGAGACCCGCACGCTGCGCCGGTACAGCGGGTCGGCGCAACCTGGGCCGAGTAGCACCGCGTCCACCCCGAGAGCAGCCGCGTTGCGGAACAGCGCGCCCAGGTTCTCGTGATCATTGATCCCTTCGAGCACTGCGACATGCTCCGATCGGGCAATCAACTCCGGCACTGGTGGCACCGGCGCACGGTCCGCGGTTGCGAGTACCCCGCGGTTGAGGTGGAACCCGACGACCTGTGCCATCAGCTCAGCCGATCCCGCGTAGCACGGCGCCGCGACATCCATGGCGATCTGGGCAACCTTCGCCGGCACACCGAACACGGCCCGCGGCGGGTACGGCGAATCCAGCAGGCGGCGGACCACGGTGACCCCTTCGGCAATCACCAAGCCCCGCCCGCCGGGGCGATCCGGGCGGCGGTCGGCGAGTGTGAGATCGCGGAAGTCGGCCAGCCGGGGGTCATTCGCATCGCGCACCTCCACGATCTCGCCCACACTGTCAGTTTGGCAAAGCCGGGACCCACCAGTTCGGCGGCTGGTCACAGCCTGCGTCGCTGTGTCACGGTGAGCTTGCGCCGGGGGGAAGCGGAGGTCCGATGGGCAAGGGCGCAATCAACGCGGTCTACACCAAGCAGGACCTACAGCGCTATCGGAACAAGACGCAGCGGTGTCTGGACGCGCTGTCGCGCATGCTGGCCGGGAACAGCTTCGCCAAGGGCCCCGAGCGCATGGGGCTGGAACTCGAGCTGAATCTGGTCGACGACAACCTCGATCCGGCGATGGCCAACCAGCAGGTGCTCAAGCACATCGACGACCCGGCTTTCCAGACCGAGCTCGGCCAGCACAACATCGAGATCAACGTCCCGCCCCGGCCGTTGGCCGCCGACGAAGCGCGAGGACTTGAGGAGGAATTGCGCGCTGGCTTGAACACCGCCAACGATGCGGCCCGCGCGGCTGGAGTTGGTCTGGTGATGATCGGCATCCTGCCCACGCTCCGGCCGGATCACTTCGACCAGCGATGGATGTCCCCCAAGTCCCGTTACGCGATCCTCAACCGGCAGATACTGGCCACCCGATCCGAGGATCTGGAGCTCGACATGGAGGGTGTGCCGCTGGGCGGCGGTGACCCGGAGCGCTTGCGGTGCGCCGCTGACTCGATTCTTCCGGAATCCGGCTGCACTTCGGCGCAGCTGCATCTGCAAGTTGGCCCTGATCAATTCGCCGCGCATTGGAACGCCGCGCAAGCGCTGGCCGGGGTCCAGGTGGCGGTGGCCGCAAACTCACCATTCCTGCTCGGACGGGCACTGTGGCATGAAACCCGTATCCCCTTGTTCGAGCAGGCCACTGATACCCGCTCACCCGAGCTGCGTAACCAGGGAGTCCGTCCGAGAGTATGGTTTGGCGAGCGGTGGATCAGTTCCGTCTTTGACCTATTCGAAGAAAACGTCCGCTATTTCGCGCCATTACTTCCGGATATCCAGGATGAAGATCCGCTGGCGGTGCTGGCGGCGGGCGCCACACCGTCGCTGTCGGAACTACGGCTGCACAACAGCACGATCTGGCGGTGGAACCGGCCGGTTTATGACGTTGCGGACGGTGTGCCCCATCTACGCATTGAAAACCGGGTTCTGCCGGCGGGACCGACTGTGATCGACGTCTTGGCCAACGCGGCGTTTTTTTTCGGTGCCATGCGGGGGCTGGTCGAGGTCCAGCCACCGGTATGGAGCGAGATGTCGTTTCAGGCTGGGCAGGACAACCTGTACGCGGGTGCGCGCCTGGGTATGGAGGCGAGACTTCACTGGCCCGGCATGGGATGGATACAGCCGGATGAGCTGGTGTTGCGCAAGCTGCTGCCGTTAGCCCATGACGGGCTGCGCAGCTGCGGGATGTCCGATGCTGCCCGCGAACGCTACCTGGCGGTGATCGAGCAGCGCTGTGTGGCACGGCGCACCGGGGCGAGTTGGCAACGTGCCACCGTGCAGTCGTTGAGCGAGCGGGGGGTGGACCGCCCCACCGCATTAACCGGCATGCTGCGCCGTTACATGGAGTACATGCACTGCAACCTGCCGGTGCACGCTTGGCCCCTTAGCTGACGGGGCCGGTAAAGACCGCGTCGGGCCCGACCGAGAGCCCGGAGTCAGGCCCGACGCGTTTCACCTAGGTTTTCACCTGGTTGCCAGGACTCCCACCACGAAGCCGGCTATTTTTTAAGATAGCCTAACCTAAATTGGACGTCAAGCCGGTTCTTCTCCTTCAGGGTTCGCCTTCTGCATCCCAGACCGCAAGCCCTGGCCCGCTTATGCCCCCCGGGGGTATATGGTGAGCGCGTGGAGCGGGCGTTGGTTGCTGCCGGGCTGATGGGCTGGGAGATCCTGTGGGCGTTGATCCTGGGTTTCATCTTGGCGTCGGTCGTGCAGGCGGTGGTCCGCCGGACCACGGTGGTGCGGCTACTCGGCAGTGATTCTCCACGGTCGCTGCTGATCGCGTCCGGCCTGGGCGCAGCGTCGTCGTCGTGCTCCTACGCAGCCGTCGCGCTGGCCCGTGCGTTGTTTCGCCAGGGTGCGAACTTCACCGCGGCGATGGCCTTCGAGATCGCCTCCACCAACCTCGTGATCGAGATGGGCGTGATCTTGGCCCTGCTGTTGGGTTGGCAGTTTACGGTCGCCGAGTACGTCGGTGGGCCAACAATGATCATGGTACTCGCCGTCTTGTTCCGGCTGCTCCTGCGGCGCAAGCTGCTTCGCGAGGCGCATGAGCAGGTCGCAAAGGGCTTGGCCGGCTCGATGGAAGGCCACGCCGCGATGGATATGTCGGTGCAAGGCAAGCGACCATGGTGGCAGCGCTTGATCTCCCGGGACGGGTTCACTGCGGTATCCCATATCTTCGTCATGGAATGGGCCGCGGTGCTACGTGACATCGTCGCCGGGCTGCTCATTGCCGGCGCAATTGTGTCTTGGCTACCGCATGACGTGTTCGGGCGGCTGTTCTTCGCGGGTCACCCGGTGGCCGCGGCGCTGTGGGGCCCGATCGTCGGGCCGCTGCTGGCGGTGTTGACTTTCGTGTGCTCGATCGGCAATGTCGCGTTGGCCGCGGTGCTGTGGAACGGCGGCATCAGTTTCGGCGGCCTGGTCGCCTTCATCCTGGCAGACTTGATCATCATTCCGGTGCTGAACATCTACCGGCGCTACTACGGCATCCGCATGGCGCTGTTCCTGCTGGGCACCTTCTTCACGGCGATGGCCGTGGCCGGATACCTGGTCGAGCTGATCTTCGGGATCACCGGCTTCATCCCGGAGCACCGCAGCGCCCAGGTGATGCAGGAAGGTATCTCGTGGAACTACACCAGCTGGCTCAACATCGGGTTCCTCATCCTGGCAGTGGTGCTCATCGTCCGGTTCGTACGCACCGGCGGGCTTGCGATGCTGCGCGTGATGGGCGGCAGCCCGCAGGAAGTCCACGCCCACCCGCTTGACCGTCAGTGACCAGCGATCCGATCGATAATCTGCACCGCCCGCCTCAGCACGTTTCGCTCATCTCCGGTGAGTTGAGCCAACTGGGCGTCCAGCCAGCGTTCCCTCGCGCTGACCTCCGCATCCACATATTCCCGGCCGGCCTCGGTCAGCGTCACCACGGTCTGCCGTCCATCGCTGGGATGCGGGCTGCGATAGACGAAGCCCTGCTCGGCCAGCGCGGCGACGACCCGGGTCATCGACGGTGGTTGCACGTGCTCGCAGGCGGCTAGTTCGCCCGGGGTCATCGGACCGTGCCGGTGCAATGAGGCCATTGCTGACAGCTGGGTGAGGGTAACACCCGCTTCGGCGTCGCGCTGAGCCCGTAGCCGCCGATTGAGCCGAACCACGGCGAGCCGAAGCCGGCTGGCCAGGGCGTCCATGCGGTGAGCTTAGCTGGCGAGGTGGCTGGTCGGTGAGCACCCAGCGTCACACAACCGGCCCACCACCCACCGCGCACGGTAGCGTGCCCTCATGCTTCCCCGCGGTCTGGCCGATCCGCGGCCAGCGGTAGTTACCGGCACCGTCGCCTGGTTCGTGGCAGCCGGGACACTGCTGGTTTCCGGTGGGCCGGCGGAATGGATATGGGCCTGCCTGGCCGGGGGCTTGCTCGGCATCATCGGGTTAGGGATGATCCACTGGCAGCGCCGCGCAGTCCAGCGGGGCTCCCGGGGCGCTCAGCGGGGATTGCTGTGGTGAGCACCGCGCGCACCGGGTCGGAGGCATGCACGGTACCGTCCGTGGCGACCCAGAACGGCACCGGATGCTCAGTGCCGTTGAGCCGTACCCGCAGCTGCTCGTGCAGGCGCAGCGATCCTTCCGGGACGGCGAGCCCGGCAGCGGCGCACACAGCGACCACCTCCACCAGCTCAACCCACCGCACCGGCCGCCCGGCGCCCGCGTCGAGCAATTCAGGCGCCACCTGCTCGGACGCCAGCGGCAGATCCAGCAGCTCAGCCAGCAACTCCGGGTCACCGCCAGACACCAGCTGGCCAGCCGGGAGCACCACGGACAGCCACGGAGCGTCGAGCACGATCGCCCGATCGGCGTCGACCACCCCACCGGTTACCGTCCGTACCCGAACCGGAGGTTCCACGCTAGCCGGGTCGAGGTTCGCACTGGCCAGCGCGGTATGCGCCGCGTGCACCACCGCAGGGGTCACCACGCGGGCCGGGTCGGCCAGCCTGGCCAGCAGGTCAGCGGCATCGTCAGCGTCAATAGCGCTGAGTCGGCTGCGCACCCCCGCAGCGGCCAGTAACGCGGCGCACGTATCAAGTAGCGGCACGACGTCATCAAGTAGCGGTACGACGTCATAGAGACCCTCAAGCTCAACAGCGTCGGGCAGCCGCCAATACGCCGGCGGGTGGCCGCCGAACCGGGCATACCGGGCCAGCCACCAGCCGGTGTAGCCGCCAGGCGCGCGCAGCGCCGCCAGGCCCGCGGGATCACTCGCGATCAGTTGCAGCGCCGCCAGCCAGCGCGTCGGGTCCACAAGGTCCAAGTCCCGGACGGCGAGCAACCGCGCCGGCGGGCTGCCTTCGGTATCGAGCACCCAGTCCCACCACTGCTCTTCGGCATCCAGATCGTGATCCGGGCCATCCGGGTCCGCCTCATCGAGGACGGCGAACGAGTCCAACACCCCGACAGCGCGCAGCGCCGCGGCAGGGTGCCCGGCTGCCACGCGAGCGTCGAGTACACCCAGCGGCGCATCCGCGGCAAGCACATCCCGCAACACTGCGCCAGGCAACACCAGCTCGTCGGCCCGCCGGGGCATTCCGTCGTCGGCCGGAAGTGCAAGCGCCCCTAGCCAGGGCCTGGCAGCGGCTGGCGCCGCTTCCTGGACGGTTAACCGCCCAGCTAGCGACAGCACGGCGCGCGCGAGCCCGGCGATGTCCAGGCCATCCTCCGCGTCATCAACACTGCGCTCGATGGCCGGGCGTAGCGCATCGAGCAGCTCCCCGGGACCCACCCGGCGGGCGCCTAGCCGCTCCAGCAGCGGGTGCACGGCCTCCGGGTGTACCAACCGCAGCTCACCCGCCAGGTCGCGCGGCGCGACACCATCGACCTCGCCCAGGAGACAACCGCGGGGTCCGGTCACGGTTCGTCCGTCGGCCAGCGGGACCGGCACCGCACCGAGCTCCTCCCGGGCCGCCGGGTCGCCATCCACCATCGGGGTCAGCGCCGCATAGCAGCTCCGCCACCACGACGGGGGCCGGTCCAACCCGGCCAGCAGTGCGGTGATGGCTGGCGGGCCCAGGCGGGTCACCCCCAGCGCGGCCAGCGCGGTGGCATGCGCAGGGACGGCCAGCTCAGCGTCGAGCAGGCCAGCAGCAACCCCCGTAAGCAGGTCAGCAAGATCCGGTAATGGCATGTCGAGCACTACGGCGCCGGCTGGCTCCACCTCGCCACCGCCGGCGGCGGGCAGCCACCGGGCCAGGCGCAGCGCCGCCATGATGCCCTCGCGCAGGCCCGCGTCGACCTCGCTGGCCGGAAAGCCCGGCGACGGCACCAGCGCGGTACGCCGATCCGGGGCCAGCGCGGCGGCCAGCTCCGGGTAGGCGCCCGCGGCGGCATCGAGTACCAGGTCAGCGGCTGGCCCGGGGTACACGTGGCGCCGGGAGGCATCGACGGGCAGTGCCGCGATCAGCCGTGCCGGCAGGGTCAGCCGCTCCGCGGTGCGGGTGGGGGCATGCAGCACATCCCCGGCCAGGGGTAACGGGGCGCCACTAGCGTCGACAGGCAGTGCCCAGCACAGGCTCCACTGCCGCCGCGCCTCCGGCCCGAGCCCGGCCAGCGCGGCAGCCGGCAGCGACCCGGTGCGGCGCACCACCCGCCAGCGGTGCAGCTGCGAGCCGTCATACACCAGCACCGGGTCGTCACCTTCGCGACGCAACACCCGATCACCGATGTCGATGCGGTGCAGCCATGGCAACGCCAGCAGCAAGTCGGCAGCCTCGTCGGCGCAGCGGGCGAGCAACGTCTCAGGATCGACATCGGCGCGCAGCGGCAGCTGCACCTCGGTGTCGAACCCGGCCGGCGGGTCACCACCGGCCGGCCAGATCAGCCGCAGCACCGGGGGCCGCCCACCGCGGCGAGCCAGCTCCGCGCTCAGTGCAGGATCTCCGGCGATCACCGCTGCGGTGTGGTCGGCGGAGAACTGCACACCGCCGGATCGGGAGATCACCCGCGGCGCGTCGGTGACGGCGAGCACCGCCGCGAAGCCAACCCCGAACTGGCCGACGCTGTCACCAGTCCGTTTGGCTGACGCGCGTAGCGCGGCGAGCGCGGCCACCCCGGCAGCGTCAAGCGGCGTACCGGTGTTTGCCGCACGCAGCTCGCCGCCTTCGATGCTGACCCGCAGGTATCCCGGTACCCCTGCGCGCTGGGCAGCATCCGCGGCATTCTGCGCCAATTCACCGAGCAGCCGGTCTGCGTAACCATGCAAGGCCAGGTCGGACTCGGCGTTGGCGTCTTCCCGGAGCCGGGTCGGCGAACCGCGCCAGGCGGCCAGCACGCCAGCACGCAACATCGCGGTGTTGAACGGATCAGTGCCGAACAAGTCGGCTATAGCTACTCCACCGGCGACCAGGGCAGCAGCTCCAGCTCGGCATCGTCGTAAACCAGCTCGGCTACCGGCACGTTGGGGCTGGTATCCACCCGGACCTCGGAATGCGCCCCGCAGCCGAACTCAGCGTGTACCACGTGCCCGTCAGCGGGGGCCAGTTCGTTACCGCAGACCCCGAGGGCAGCCGAAAGCAGGCCACCGAGTGGTAGGTAGAAACCGCAGTGCAGGCACCGCTCGGGAGCATTGCGGGCCATGTCCGAGTCGGGACCGTGGTCACCGTCGCGCCAGCGTTGCAGCAAGTCAAGGCGGGCCCGGCGACTGAGCACGCGCAGCCTTCCCAGCCCGAGCTCCGGGCTGAGCCAGCTCAGGTCCGGGTCTGCCTCACCGAGATAAGCGGGCACCAGGCGTGGATCGTCCGGGTCGGCTGGAAGCAGGTCACCCACGCCGAGATCACCCGCACGCAGCCGCTCGGTCCACGGCAGCCACGGTGGCGCGACTAGCGCGTCGGGTCCGGGCAAAAGCACCACTTCGCTGACCGTGACCGGGGTGCCCGGGCCTGCCGAGGCCACCGTGGCCGCCCAGCGCCACCCGCGGTAACCGGGCAGGCCGGCCTCGAACAAGTGGGTAACCGCACCACCGTCCTCGGCCTGCGTGCCCACATGCTCGCCGACTGGAGTGTCACCGGCCTCCTCCTGCGCGGCCTCCCGGGCCAGCTCGACGGCCTCAACGAGGTCGGTACCGGGCGCGGTAGGGTCGGCAATCACGAGTCCCATTGTGCCGCACCGCCATCGCGGTTGGACAATCCGGCCAGTGCTCGTGGCGGCGCTGGCCATCCTGGTCCTGACAGCCACCACGGTCGCAGGCTGTGGCACTCGCCGATCCAGCGCCCAGCAGTTGCGGGTGGAGGTGCTCGCCACCCTGCCGCATGACCCGACCATGTACACCGAAGGTCTGGAAATGCACGGCGGGATCCTGTACGAGAGCAGCGGGCTGGTCGGTCAGTCCCGGGTCCGGACCACCGTGCTGCCCAGCGCCAGCCCGCTGCGGGAGGCCACCTTGCCCGCTCCCCTGTTTGGCGAAGGCCTCACCGTCACCGACACTGCGTTATGGCAGCTGACCTGGACCAACGGCATGGCCATCGAGCGCGATCCGGCGACATTGGTCCAGCGCCGCGTCGTGACCTACCCCGGCCAGGGATGGGGGTTATGCCACGACGAGCACCGGCTGGTGATGAGCGACGGCACAGATCAGCTCACCTTCCGTGATCCGGTGACGTTTGCAGTCCTGGGTCACGTGCAGGTCCGCCTAGACGACGAGCCCCTGCGGGAGCTCAACGAACTAGAATGCACCGGGGACATCGTCTGGGCCAATGTCTTCGAAACCGACCGAATCGTGCGCATCAACCCCAACACCGGCGTGGTGACCGGCGTGGTCGACGCGTCGGGCCTGTTCAGCCCGCTGACCGCGGGAGACGACGTGCTCAACGGCATCGCCGCGATTCCGGGCACCGACCAGTTCCTCATCACCGGCAAGCACTGGCCTTCGCTGTTTCGGGTGCGCTTCGTTCCTCGGTAGCGCCAGTAGAGCTGATTAGCCCTAATTAGCCCTGATTAGCCCTGATTAGCGCCGAGTAGCACGGGCCAATGCCGCCCCAGGCCCGGCAGGTGATGGGAGGATGGACCGCGTGAAGCGGTCCCCGTCCCCCTCTGGCGCCGAGCACCCCGGCTCCCGGCCACGCCGCCGCGCGGGCCGCCGCCGGCGCTGGGTACCGGAGGGCCGCCGCGTCACTTGGCAAGACCCGGAACCCTCGCCACCTCCCGATCATGAGGAAACTGGTCATGGGGACAGCCGGGCGGCCCCGGATCCATCAGCACGCTATCCGTGGCAGAGCCAGGACGCCCCTGCCTACCAGCCCGATCCCCCGGCCAAGGAAGCCAGGGACGGTTCCCGCTCGCAACCGTCCTCGAGCGGCCCACCACCGCCCCGCAAGATCACCGTTACCCGGGTGGCGGCCTGGCGGAGCAGGCAACTGGTCGGCGGCGGCGTGCGGCGCTTCCACCAAGCCGCCACGGCCGACGGTGCTGGGCGGTCGGGGCTGTCCTCGTTGACGTACGCGGCGATGATGGACTACGCCGCCAACGCGGCCATTGCCGTCGCGCTGGCCAATACGTTGTTCTTTGCCGCAGCCACCGCCGAAAGCCGGACCAATGTGGCGCTGTACCTGCTGATCACGGTGGCACCGTTTGCGGTGGTCGCCCCGGTGATCGGCCCGCTGCTGGACCGGCTCCAGCACGGCCGCCGGGTAGCGATGGCGCTGTCCTTTGCCGGGCGCGCCTTCCTGCTGATCGTGATGGCTGCGCACGTGCACGACTGGCTGCTGTACCCAGCGGCGCTGGGTTTCATGGTGCTGGCTAAGTCCTATGGTGTGCTGCAGGCAGCGGTGATCCCGCGGGTGCTGCCACCAGAGATCACGCTGGTGAAAACGAACTCGCGGCTCACCGCCTTCGGGCTGGGCGCCGGGGCGGTGTCCGGGGCGATAGCCGCTGGCGTCGCCACGTTGACCGGATCGCCCGGAGCGTTGCTGTTCACCGCGGTGATCTGCCTGGCGGGGGCAGCGCTGTGCTTGCGGGTCCCCTCGTGGGTGGAGGTCACAGAAGGTGAGGTGCCGGCCTCACTGCGCACCGAGACCGCCGTCGCGCGCGGCTCGGCACGGCATCGCCGGCCGATGGGTCGCCAGGTGGTCGTCGCGCTGTGGGGTGCCGGGAGCGCACGGGTGCTCACTGGATTTCTCACCCTGTTCATGGCGTTCCTGGTGAAAGCCCAGACCGAAGGATCGCCGGGCTGGCAGGTGGCGCTGCTGGGCATCGTGGGTGCGGCAGCGGGGGCCGGCAGCTTCCTCGGCAACGCGGTCGGCGCCCGGATCCACTTCGGTAGGCCCGATCAGGCCACCTTCGGATGCGTAGCCGCCGGGCTCACCATGGCGGTGCTGACCGCCCTGGTGGGCGGCATCATCGTCGCCGCGGCCACCGCACTCGTTGCCGCGACGGCCAGCGCGATGGCCAAGGTCTGCCTGGACGCGGTGATCCAGCGCGCCGTTCCCGAGGAATCGCGGGCCTCGGCGTTCGGCCGATCCGAGACCGTGCTACAGACGGCATGGGTGCTGGGCGGCGCATTGGGAGTGCTGCTGCCGCCGACCTATTGGATCGGCTTCGCATCGGTCTCAGTGCTGCTGGCGCTGGGGCTGGCCCAGGCCCTGCTGACCCGCCGCGGTTCGTCCCTGATCCCCGGCTTCGCCACGCGGTAGCGGTCAGGCCAGGCGCCGGTAGACCGGTTCGATGACCCCACCGGCCGGCCAGTCGGCGTAGACATCGACACGCGCGGAGTTGGCCGTCGTTTGAGACGGTTCTGACGGGGGTTGGTAGTCCTTGAAGAGCTACCAACTGGGGGTCAGGGGTCGAGCTCCTGCGCGACAGCACGCACCACCTCGCCGATCCGCTTGGTGGTGCGGCGGTCGGGGTAGCGACCCCGGCGCAAATCCGGTTGGACTCGCGACTCCAGCAACCTGATCATGTCATCGATCATGCCGTGCAGCTCCTCGGCGGGCCGGCGCCGCGCCTCGGCCACTGACGGCGGCGAGTCCAGCAACCGCACCGACAGCGCCTGCGGACCCCGTCGTCCGTCGGCCACTCCGAACTCGACCCGCTGACCGGATTTCAGATCGGTGACTCCGGACGGGAGCGCGGTGGAGCGCACGTAGACGTCAGCACCCCCGTCTTGGGTGACGAATCCGAAGCCCTTGCTCGAGTCGTACCACTTGACCTTGCCGGTCGGCACTGACCTCACCGTTCCCTCGTGGAGTACCGCCTGCCGGAGGTGAACGACCAGCAAGACGAACGCGCCCCGAACGCACCCGGGACGCGTGCCCTCCAGCTTACGACTTTCCGCCTCTTTTGGGGCTGTTCCCGCCACATAGATCCGCCTTAGGCGTAGTTCCGAGCGGCGAGATGGGCCAACCCCAGCAGCTGCACCGAGCGTTCCCGCATCTCCACCTTCCGTACCTTGCCGGTGACGGTCATCGGAAACTCCTCCACCAGATGCACGTACCGCGGGATCTTGTAGTGCGCGAGTTTGCCGGCGGCATAGTCCCGCAATGCCTCGGCAGTAAGCTCCGGCGCCCCCGGGCGTAACCGCACCCAGGCGCACAACTCTTCGCCGTAGCGTTCGTCGGGCACACCGATCACCTGCGCATCCAGGATATCCGGGTGGGTGTAGAGAAACTCCTCGATTTCCCGGGGGTAGATGTTCTCTCCACCGCGAATAACCATGTCCTTGATCCGCCCGGTGATGTTGACATAGCCCTCGCCGTCCATCGCCGCCATGTCGCCGGTATGCATCCAGCGGGCCTGGTCGATCACCTCGGCGGTGTGTTGGGGCTGCTCCCAGTAGCCGAGCATGACCGAATACCCGCGGGTACACAGCTCGCCGGGCGTGCCCCGAGGCACCGTCAGGCCGGTGTCCGGATCGATGATCTTGACTTCGAGATGCGGGTGCACCCGGCCGACGGTGGACACTCGCCGCTCAAGCGGATCGTCCGGCCGGGTCTGGGTGGATACCGGGGACGTCTCGGTCATGCCATAGCAGATGGTCACCTCCGTCATACCCATCCGCTCGACGACCTGCTTCATCACTTCGACCGGGCACGGTGAGCCGGCCATGATCCCAGTCCGCAGCGAGGACAGGTCGTGGGCCTCGAAGTCAGCAGCGGCGAGCATCGCGATGAACATGGTGGGCACCCCGTACAGCGAGGTGCACCGCTGCTGGGCGACCGCACGCAGCGTCGCTGCCGGCTGGAACGATGGGGCTGGATACACCAGGCAAGCTCCGTGGGAGGTGGCGGACAGGTTGCCCATGACCATGCCGAAGCAGTGGTACAGCGGCACCGGCACGCAGATCCGGTCCGCTTCGGTGTAGCCACACAGTTCACCGACGAAATAGCCGTTGTTGAGGATGTTGTGATGTGACAGCGTGGCACCCTTGGGAAAGCCCGTGGTGCCTGAGGTGTACTGGATATTGATCGGGTCGTCCGGGGATAGTGCCGCCTGCATCGCGGCCAGCGCCGCCGGGTCACTGTCGGCTACGGGCAGCGCTTCCCACTCGGGAGAACCGATGAGCACAACGCGCCGCAGCGCAGGGCAGCGGGGTCGTACCTGCGCGATCATTGCAGGGTAGTCGGCGCTCTGGAACGACTGCGCCGCGATCAGCAGCCGGATTCCTGCTTGGTTGAGCACGTATTCCAGCTCAGTGACCCGGTATGCCGGGTTGATGTTGACCAGGATCGCGCCGATCTTCGCGGTGGCGTACTGGGTGAACAGCCACTCCGGGCAGTTGGGAGCCCAGATACCGACCCGGTCACCCTTCCCGATCCCGGCTGCCGCCAGTCCGTGCGCCAACGCGTCGATTTCTGCTCGCAACTGCGCGTAAGTCCAACGGCCGCCACTCGGGCAATCGACGAGCGCTTCGCGCTTCCCGTATTGGGCGACGATTCGGTCCAAGTTGTCGCCGATGGTGTCGCCCAGCAGCGGGATACCCGCAAGCCCCGAAGCATACGACGGGAGCGCAGCCACCGCGGCCACGGCGATCTCCTCCCCCAGGCATCAGGTCGGTTCCGGCGCTGGTGCCGACAGGTAGAGTATGGCGCAGCTCGGGTCGATCAGTGCCCGTCGATCATTACCGTTTCCGGCCGATCACCAGGTAGCCGCAACGCGGGCATTCAGCATGCTCCCGGCGTGCCATGCGGACGGCTAACCATTCCTCGTTCAGCCGGCGACGCTCCTCGGCCTGCCGGCGAAGCTTTGGCTGGCAAGCTTGGACTGCCCACGCTGCACCCAGCAAGATGCCCAGGCATATCAAGAGCAATCCGCTGAGCAACTGCATCGTCACGGTGTTCTGCGGAACGTTCCGCCACGACAGCGCATCTCCTGGCGGCGGCCCGCAGGCCCGGCACCGGGAAAGCATGCCGTGCTCCGATGAAAAACTGGCATGATCGCTTCCCCTTCCGTGGTGATCCGCCTCCAGATCGAGAACGTGTCCTACCATGGAGCGTAGACTGACATCAGATGTCTGTCTACTGACTAATGTAGTCAGACGACATACGGGTGTACAGTCTGGTCGGACCACTGTCAGTGCAATGCCGCATCGACCGCCGTCCGGTCGGCCGCCCGAACGCGGCCAGACCGACACTGAACCATCAGCTGGACAGGAGTAGCGACGACATGACTAGTGGGCGTGGCGGCAACGGACGGACCGCACGCGTCGCTCAGTGGGAACTCAGGGGCGACCAGCGGCGACCACTACCCGAGCTCATCGAGGACAAGCTGCGAGAACTCATCGACAGCGGCGTACTGCCTGCTGGCGAGCGGCTGCCTAACGAGCCCGAACTCGCCAGGAGGATGGGCGTGGCGCGCAGCTCCGTGCGCACGGCACTCCAGCGCCTGGAGGTGCTCGGCGTAGTCGAAGTGCGCCGGGGTCGCGGCTGGTTCATCCGGCGCAAGCCTGCGGACTATCTTTCGGGCGACTTCATGGAGTGGATTTCTGAGCGGCGCTTCGGGCTCAGCGAAGCAATTGAAGTCAGAATGGCGCTCGAGGGGATGGCCGCCAGCCTTGCCGCTGCGCGTGCAACCCCGGGCGAGATCGACGACATCGCTAAACTGAGCAAGGATCATATTGCAGCATTCGCCGACGTCGATGAGTTACTGAGAACCGACGAGGCTTTTCATGACGCCATCTTACGCGCAAGCCATAACGACTTGCTCGTGGCGGCGTATCACATGCTTATTCCAGATCTCACGGAGATTCGCCGCCAACGATTCAGTAGCCGCGGCGTGCCCGCACGTTCCGGCACCGAACACGACAATGTGGTCAACTTCCTGAAACGGGGTGACTCAGCCGGGGCGCGCGCCGCGATGATGACTCACCTGCTCGGTCCATACCACGAGATCCAGGCGACCAACCACCAGGAAGGAACCGAGCAACCAGTACATCTGACCACTTTTGTGGGCGTTGAGGACGAACCGGAGTGGCTGCACCGCTGACCCGGCCCGCCTAGCACTAGCGAACCCGTAGCTGTGACGTCAGGATGTGGTGACAGGCAGCGCAGACGGGAGTGCCGACGGTGGCAATTGTATTGGCGGCGTTCTTATCCGCGTTTCTTGTAGTCGCCGCCGCTGCATCGCTGTCGGTCGTTGCCTACCGCCGAGTGCTGCGTCCCCGACTCGTGGACGAACTCGTTCGACTATCCGGCCCGTTGGTGGTCCAAGCATTATCCCCGCAGCAGATAATGACGACCTTTCTGTCAAAGATTTATGGCGACAGCGACGCTAACCGCGCATTCGTCGCCGGCCTACTAGGGGGTGAAGGAGTCGAACCGCGTGGCGGCGATTTAACCATCAGCACAAGCACCACAGTTCATTACAAGTTGCAGCCTATCGACTTCGATACCTACAAGCTTACCTCCACAGTGACTTACAGCTTTAAAGAGAATGTGGACGATCGCAGGTTTGTCATTTTCGCCATGTGCGATCCGCTACTTCGCGATTCGATCACACTTGCCTGCCGGTTGCCGCTTTTCGAATCCTGGTTCATGCCTGATCAGTCGCTATTCGAACGAGCAGTGGATGCAATGCTCCCATCGGTAAGCATTGGCATTCAATACACGGACCTCGAAGGTGCGCATTACGAGGTTGCGCCGAGCAAAATTGAATTAAGAGAAGTGCGTTATCATGATTGGCCGAAATATTTAACGTTCTTCCGTGAACCACTGGGAACAATGCCTCAACAGGATCCAGCACGATACATGGCTACCCTACGAATATTCGAATGCGACCTAGACGAACTCGCCGATGTTAACCATGCTGTAGGCTCAATAGAGAACCTGTCTATCCGGTTCGCGGCCCTAGGGCGCGTGGAAGACGGTTTCTGCTTCTGGCAAGCCCCGTACCCTTGCTATGTAGAACGCATAGGCTTCAGCGCGTCCACATTGACAATCGACGATAATCCGTGGCTTTACCAGGTCGTACCTTTCACGTTCCGGTCGGAAATAATAGCGAGCGGATGGGTCCCGGCGGAAGAACTAAAAAGTCTTACCGTACGGTCATGGTTGCTCCCGGGTCACGGCGTCGCCCTACTTTGGAAACCCACTACCAACGATCACACTTCTACAATGCAGATTCAGCAGGCCTGATATCCATCCGTACACGCAACGATTGCTCCGTCAACCGTATCGAAGTGGGAACACTGCGCCATCTACCAACCGACTGCACAACTCACAGAACCTGACCATATAGTACTGTTGAGTTCAAATGTTCTCGACAATTTGCCTACCGCCCTGCCGCACTCTTGCCAGCATGTGATGGCGCCGAAGACTTATAAACTCAGTGCTGGAAATCGGCT
>JAJPIR010000250.1 GCA_021324675.1 Actinomycetota bacterium | reverse complement strand
TCCGATCTCAATGAGATGGATGGCGTTCGACTGCCGGAGCTCGTCGTGCCGCTGGGGACTTACGCAGGTTGGAATCTGCGCGATCCGTCGATCGGCGCGCCGGAGCAGCGGGTGGCGTTCGAGGCTTCGTACATTCCTTTCGCAAAAACGACGGACGAGCGCCGTAAGGACCACGATCCGCGTAAGTCGATCGAGGAGCGCTACGCCAGTCGTCAGGATTACCTGGAGCGCTTCAGCCATGCGCTGGATGCGCTGGTAGAGCAACGTTGGATTCTTCCCGAGGACCGCGGAGCTGTCCTGCTCCGCGGTCAACAGGAGTGGGACGACGCGATGCGTTGAGTTGGCGGCGCCGGGTAAGCTCAATTCACCGGAGTCGGGCCGGTGAACGTGCCGGGCGAGGTCGCGCTCTGCAACATGACCGTGGCGTTGTAACCGTCGGCCACTGCGATGTCAGGATGGCCGTCTCCATTGAGATCGGCAATCGCGACACTGAGCGGCTCCCCGTAACCCTGGAAAACCGTCGCCGGGTTGAAGGTCCCGGCTGTAGTGCCTTGCAGGAGCACCGACACCGCGCCGGTGGGGTCCGGGCCCAGGCTGGCCACGACCAGGTCGGGTTTCCCGTCGCCATTCAGGTCGCCCACCGCGACATCCACCGGCCCCCAGGGTGTTGGATAGGTCACAGGAGCGAGGAAAGTGCCCGCGGTGGCGGAGTTTTGCAGCAGCACCGAAACACCCGGTGTTCCGCTGCCGTCAGTCCCGGGACCTTGATTCGCCACAATCAGATCCGGCAGGCCATCGCCATTCACGTCCGCGACACGCACCGCTTCCGGCTGGGCTCCAGCGGGATAGGCCACTCCGGCCGCAAATGTTCCTGGCGTGGTCGCGCTTTGCAGGAAGACCATGACCTGACCGTTGTTGCCGTTGCTGTCGAACACCGTTGCGACAATGTCGGGTTTGCCGTCGCCGTTCACGTCCGCGATCGCCACGCTGGCGGTCTGGCCGCCGGTGGCTAAATTCAATGGGGCTTCGAATTGTCCAGGCGAGCTCGCGTTCTGGAGCATCACAATGGCATTGCCGTTCATGTCCGCGAACACCAGGTCAGGGAAGCCATCGCCATTGATGTCGGCGCTCACGACCTGGTTGGGTTGGCCGCCGGTGGTGAGTGTGGTCGCGGCGAGGAAGCTACCCGGGGTCGTCGAGTGCATGAATACGGAGGCGGTGCCGTTACCGAAGTTCGAAACGACTATATCCTTGCTGCCTGCATTGGCCAGGTCGACCACCACAATGCCCGACGGGTTGGTTCCGGTAATAGGGTACTGAACTCCGGCCTGGTACGTGCCGGGAGTGGTGGTGACTCCCAGGTAGACACCGGCGAATCCCGGATTCTGGTTCTGGCCCTGGTCGACGGTGGTGGCCACCAACAGGTCCGGCACACCATCGCCGTTCACATCGGCGATCGCGACGGAGTTCGGTGTGTAACCCACGTTGCCGCCAGGACCGGAGCTGCCTCCCGGAGCCACGTAGTAGTAATCGTCATGGCCACAGCCTGACAGGCAGGCCAATAGAGCGGCCACGCTCGTCAAAGTCAGCGTGCGCCTCATTCCCATCGGGGACGACCTCGCTGACTGCTCGGTCATATCCCTCTGCTTCGCGTTCACGTTCGGTGCCCTCCCGTCGAAACCAGACCTGGAGAACCAACGCTCAGCGTCGGCAAAAGTTGACGGTGTCCTTTCAATGGATCTGAACCCTTGTACTCAGTGCTGGCTGAATCCTCAGGATCATGGGCTGGAGCTTCTCCCGAGTGCTAGAAACTCTCCCCTCGAGCACTCGAAGGAACCTCGTTCAAAGGGATTGATTATGCTCAAGGACACCCGTCTAAGTCTTGTCTGGATCGCAGCCGTCCTGCTCCTGTTGCCGCTGTCGGTCTTTGCTCAAACCATGTCCATCCCGTCACCGTGCCCGCGCCCCGCGGCGGGCAGTGTTGTCACGCCACCGCCTGAGCTCTTCAGTCAGAACGGGGTGCTGAACGTCACGTTCAACTATTTCACCACGGTCGATGCCAATGGGCGGACGCTGTTCTGTTTCGACACGCCCAATGGTCTCGAAGGGCCGACGCTGCACGTCATGCCCGGTGACACGCTCAACGTCACAGTCACCAACCGGGTTCCGCCGCCTCCAGCGGGGTCGCCCACCGAGGTGGTCTCCAACTCCTCGAACCGGTGTGGCGATGCCACCATGACCATCACGTCGTTGAACATCCACTACCACGGTACGAACACCTCACCGCGGTGTCATAGCGACGAGGTCGTTCACACGGTGATCAACTCGGGCGAGACCTTCAACTACAGCTTGCATTTCCCGGCCAATGAGCCCCCCGGCCTGTACTGGTATCACCCACACGTTCATGGTATCGCCGAGGCTGCCGTTCAAGGTGGCGCTTCCGGGGCCATCATCGTCGGGGGCATTGCTAACTTTCAACCGGCTGTCGCGGGGCTGCCGGAACGGGTTCTGGTGGTGCGCGACCAACCGGTGGCCGGCAGTCCGTCTCCGGGGGGCATCATTCCCTCCTGGGACGTGTCGCTGAACTATGTGCCGATTCCCTACGTCAGCACACCAACACCCGGTTTCATACCGAGTGTGATCCAGATGCGGACAGGCTCCAAGGAGTTCTGGCGCGTGACAAATTCTTCCGCCGACACCATTCTCGACCTGCAACTGTTGTATGACAACGTGGCCCAGCCGCTGAAGCTGGTCGCTCTCGACGGCGTGCCGATCGGCTCGCAGGATGGCACCGTACCCGGGCAGACCCTGACCCAGACCGACATTCTGATTCCGCCGGCGGGACGCGCCGAGTTCATCGTCACAGCGCCTTCGGCATCGGTGAAGCGCGCGGTCTTCCAGACACTCAACATCGATACCGGGCCGGACGGTGACAGCGATCCGACGCGACCGCTCGCGGTCATCAAGACCAGTTCGACAGCGCCGCCGCTGCCGGCGACTGAAGTGGCCTCGGGGGTGGCTCCCGCCCCGTTATTCTCCAACCTGGCCACGGCCACCCCGACTGCCTCGCGCACGCTGTATTTCTCGGAGGTGCTGTCGGATCCCACCAATCCGGCCAGCCCGACCAACTTCTTCATTACCGTGGATGGGGCGACACCGACCTTGTTCGACGCGAACAATCCGCCCGCGATCGTCACGAGGCAGGGCTCGGTAGAGGATTGGACCATCCAGAACAGGGCGCTGGAGAACCATGAGTTCCATCTGCACCAGATACACTTCCTGCTGATGGCGGTGAATGGTGTGCCGGTGCCGCCCTCTCAACAACAATACTACGACATGATACAGGTGCCGTACTGGAGCGGGACGGGACCCTATCCGAGCGTCACCGTGCGTGCGGATTTCCGTGGGCCTGACGTTGGCGACTTCGTGTATCACTGTCACATCCTGGGTCACGAGGACGCCGGCATGATGGCCATCATTCGAGTATTGCCGCCTCTATGAAAACGGCAGGGCTCATCGTGGCGGTCGTCGGTGGTGCCTGGGTTACCGCGGCTACCGCGGGGGACCTGGTGGAAGGACTGCACAACTCCACCACGGTCCCCTCGATATCGGGTCACTTCACACTTCAAACTCTCGATGGGCGTGAAGTGACCGATGCCGCGTACCGCGGGAAGTGGTTGCTGGTGTATTTCGGCTATACCTCCTGTCCAGACATCTGTCCGACGGTGTTGCTGCGAGTGGGGCAGGCGATGCAGGCGCTGGGGCCGCTGGCGAAGAAGGTGCAACCCATTTTCATTACTCTGGATCCGGCCCGGGATACCCAGCCGCGCCTCACGAAGTACATGGGCGCTTTCGACTCGCGGGTGGTGGGACTGCGCGGTAGCCCGGAGGAGACCCGGGAGGCGGCGCGGCAGTTTCATGTCTTCTACCGTTTGCGTAGGCTGGGTAACGGCGAATACACGGTCGATCACAGCTCATTCCTGTACGTCGTGAGCCCCGCAGGACAGTTCGCGAAACTGTTGGCCGATAGTGAGTCGGCGGATCAGCTTGCGAATGATTTGCGGAAGCTGGAGCCGTGAAGGTGGGGCTCATCGTCGGTTGGATGTTGTTGATCGCGGTCCCTGCGACACACGCGGCCGCACCCGTGCATTTCGCCAACGCGGATGATCTATCGAAAGTGGTGGCCGGTAAGGCGCTCTACCAGCATTGGTGCGCCTCGTGTCACGGGCGCAAGCTCCAGGGCCAGTCGTTGTGGCAATTGAATGACCAATATGCCGGTCGACGGGCACCCGCGCACGACCAGACCGGACATACCTGGGCGCATTCCGACGATGATCTTTTTTTCATGATCAGGGAGGGCCGCTTCCCCGCCACGCCTGTGAGCGCCACATCCTACATGCCCGCTTTCCGCGATTACCTGAACGATCGTGAGATCGTCGCGGTGATCGCCTTCATCAAGGCGAACTGGTCCGTTGGGCTGCGCATTTCCCAGGCCATGCTGAATCCAGGGAACGCCGGCATGCCCACAGCAGGCTTGGACAAAAACGACTGGACTCTGCCACCCACGTGCATCATTTCATCCCAGCGCTGGCGCACCACTTCGCGGTAAGCTCTGGCGCCGATGCTGGAGTGAGTGAGTCATGTCTGACGCCAGGGATACCGTCTTTCTGTTCGATGTCGACAATACGCTGCTCGACAACGATGCCGTGCAGGGTGACCTGGGCGACCATCTGGAGCGTGAGTTCGGCCGCGCCAAGCGCGATCGCTACTGGGCCATTTTCGAGCAGCTCCGCGCTGAGCTCGGGTACGCCGACTATCTCGGCGCGCTGCAACGTTATCGGCTCGAGAACCTGGATGATCCGCAACTGCTGCGGATGTCCCATTTCCTGGTGGACTATCCCTTTCCGAAACAGCTTTTTCCCGGGGCGCTCGTGGCCCTGGAGCATTGCCGGCGCATCGGCCCGACCGTGATCCTGTCCGACGGCGACGTGGTCTTTCAGCCGCGCAAAATCCAGCGGTCCGGCATCTGGGATGCCGTGGAAGGCCGGGTGCTCATCTACCTGCACAAGGAAAAAATGCTCGAGTCGGTGGCGCGCCGCTATCCCGCGAAGCATTACGTCATGGTGGATGACAAGGTCCGCATTCTTGCGGCCATGAAGCAGGCGTGGGGATCGAAGCTCACCACCATTTTTCCGCGCCAGGGTCACTATGCCCTGGATACCGCGGAAGTGGCAAAATATCCGCGGCCGGACATCACCGTCGAGGCCATCGGCGAGCTCGCCGAGCACGATGTTTCGACGCTCGCGGGCTAATCTACCGGTCTATGACTGACGTTGACATTGTGGCCCCCGGGCCGACTTCCGGCGCGGTGGGCGCCCGGACTGTAAATTCACCGGGACAGGTGCTTTTCGCCAGCCTGATCGGCACCACCATCGAGTTTTTTGATTTTTATATTTACGCGACGGCGGCGGTCCTGGTGTTTCCGCACCTGTTTTTTCCCGCCGCCGATCCAACTTCGGCGACTTTGCAGTCGCTGGTGACCTTTGCGCTCGCGTTCTTCGCGCGTCCAATCGGCTCGGCGCTCTTTGGCCACTTCGGCGACCGCCTGGGACGTAAGGCGACTTTGGTCGCCGCGCTATTGACCATGGGCATCTCGACCGTTTCCGTCGGGCTGCTCCCGACCTATGCCTCCATCGGACTTGCGGCGCCGGCCCTGCTGGCGCTGTTGCGCCTGGGGCAGGGCCTGGGACTGGGAGGCGAGTGGGGTGGGGCGGTGTTGTTGGCGACTGAGAATGCACCGCGCGGCAAGAAGGCCGTGTGGGGTATGTTTCCGCAGCTCGGAGCGCCATTGGGTTTTCTCTGCTCGACCGGGACGTTCCTGCTGCTGACCACGAGCCTGACCGACACCCAACTGCTGTCGTGGGGCTGGCGCGTGCCCTTCCTGGCGAGTGCGCTCCTGGTGTTTGTCGGGTTGTACGTTCGTTTGCGGCTGACGGAGACGCCGGACTTCCAGCAGGCAATCGACCGGAGCGAGCGCGTTCGGGTGCCGATGTTGACCGTGGTGGCGCACTACCCGTGGGCGCTGATTCTGGGCACGTTCGCGTGCGTGGCCACCTTCGCGCATTTTTATCTGATGACCGTGTTTTCCCTGAACTGGGGGACCTCGGCACTGAAGATTCCGCGCGCGCAGTTCCTGGTGTTGCAGATGATCGGCGTGCTGTGCTTCGCCGCTACCATTCCACTGTCGGCGATGATCGCGGAGCGCACGAGCCGCCGGGCTATGTTGATTGCCGCCAGCCTCGGGGTGATCCTGTTCGGGCTGGTGTTGGGACCCCTGTTCGGGTCGGGCACCACCTTTGGCGTGCTGGCTTACCTGGGCTTGGGGTTCGGCGTGGTGGGTTTTACGTATGGCCCGCTGGGTACGCTGCTAGCGGAGTTGTTTCCGACAGCGGTGCGTTACACCGGGGCCTCGCTGGCCTTCAACCTGGCGGGGATTGTGGGGGCGTCCCTGGCTCCTCCTCTTGCGACCTGGCTGGCAGCTCACTATGGGTTGAATTCCGTGGGCTATTATCTCTCCACGGTTGGCGTGGTGACGCTGGTCGCGTTGCTGTTGATCAGAGAGTCTCGCTGAAAGCGGGCCCGCCGGGGGGCTTGTGCCTCCCGGCGGGTTGGGTCTCCTCGGTCACGGCACTCGCGAGGCCACGTGGATGCGGTTACTCTCCGGGTAAGTCGAACACGATGACTTCGGCTTCCTGGCCACCGCTCAGGGTCAACTGCGTCGCGTCGGCGAGCTTCAGCGCATCGCCTGCTGCCAGCCTGGTGTCATTCGCGATGATCGACCCGCGTGCTACGTGCACGTACACCCGACGTTCCGGCTTTACATTCAACACCGCCTGCTCGGTGCCGTCGAAAAGGCCGGCATAGACTCTCGCGTCCTGATGAATCAGCACCGAGCCTTGATCACGGTCGGGCGATGCGATCACCCGCAGTCGGCCGCGCTTTTCCTCGCTGCTAAAGCGCTTCTCCTCGTAGCTCGGCTCAATGCGCTGCCGATCCGGCTGAATCCAGATCTGCAGGAAGTGCACCGGGCTGTCCTTGGAAGGGTTGAACTCGCTGTGCTGGACGCCGCGTCCGGCACTCATCCGCTGCACATCGCCAGGGCGAATGGTCGAGCCATTGCCCATGGAGTCTTTATGGGCAAGCTCACCGGATAGCACATAGCTGATGATCTCCATGTCGCGGTGACCGTGAGTCCCAAAGCCCTGTCCGGGGGCGACCCGGTCCTCGTTGATGACCCGAAGTGGCCCGAACTCGACGTGCTCAGGGTCGAAATAGTCAGCAAAAGAGAAGCTGTGGAAGGATTTCAGCCAGCCATGGTCGGCATAGCCCCGTTCGTTACTGCGTCGGATCTCGTTCATTGGGTACCTCTCATTCGATGGGGCAGACAATAAGGTCGAATAACTGAATAAAAAAGCGCAAAATTCGGGGATCAATGATCGAAAAATCGGATAGGTGGCATGGCTTCACTGCCAAGAACCTCCCTGGAGCAATGGGCTGTACTGGCCGCAGTGGTGGACCACGGGGGTTACGCCCAGGCGGCTGCCGCCTTGCACCGCAGCCAATCGGCCGTGAGCTATGCCGTGGGGCGCCTGCAGGAAGCGCTCGACGTACCCCTGTTCGTCATCGAAGGACGCAGGGCGGTGCTCACCCCTCATGGTCAGACTCTTTTACAACGTGCACGTGGCTTGTTGCGTGACATGGGTACCCTGGAGCTGCTGGCGCGCAGCCTCAAGCAGGGCTGGGAGGCGCAGCTCACGTTGGTTGTGGACGCCGCCTTTCCACGCGAGCACCTGTTGAAGATCGTGGCGGAGCTGCAGCAACTCTGTCCTGACACCCAGATGCAAGTGTCTGACGCGGTGCTGTCGGGTGCGGAAGACGCCATTTTGGACGGAAGTGCCGACGTCGTCGTGACCGCGCACGTGCCGACGGGCCACTTCGGTGAGTTCCTGGTTGACGTGAATTTTGTCGCTGTGGCCCGGCCTGAGCACCCATTGTTTGCAGTGGGTCATGACCTGTCGTTCGACGATCTGACCCGTCATGTGCAGGTGGTTGTGCGGGACTCTGGAGTGAAGCACCCCCGCGACGAGGGCTGGCTGGGCGCCGAGCGTCGGTGCACCGTGAGCAGCATGGAGGCCTC
>JAJPIR010000255.1 GCA_021324675.1 Actinomycetota bacterium | reverse complement strand
GGGTTGGTGTGTGCAACCACCCCGACTTTCAAGATCTCGTTATTGATCTTGCCGAACTGATGGAAACCGGCTACTAGCTGGGCCTCCCATTTCGGCACGCCGTCGCTGGTGCGGTCTTGTTCGGTGCTGCCGAAAGCAACCTTCGGTTCTACCGAGAGCAGCGCGACGCCTGCGAAGGTCGCCGCCTGGTCGATCTTGTACGTCTGTGGCATCGGTGCTATTTCCCGTCTTCCCAAGGACCCCTCTGGTCCTCTAGACAAGTAACGCTAGCACAGCCAACTAGTTACCTAGATAAGTGACCACGACGGTTGATGCGTCCCTCTGCGATCAACGTGCCGGGAAGTCGTACTCCAGCACGTAAGCCGGCGCCGCCTTGACGGTGTCACAGACCTCCACCGGCCGGCCGTTCGTGTCAAAGGCGGTCCGCACCAGCACGATCACCGGTGTGCCCGGGGACAGCTCCAGACGCCGTCGCTCAGCTGCCGTGGGCATCCTGGCCGATACCTCTTCCGTGAACCGGTCGAGGACGTGCCCCATCTCTTCCAGCCGGGCATAGATTCCTCCCGGACCGGTGTCCGGTTCAGCGATGCGCGTGCCATCAGCAATATCCGCTGGGACGTAAGACACAGCAGTCTCCACTGGACGGCCATCGGCCAAGTACCGGCGGGACCGGACGATCACCGCTGCATCCTCCGCCAGGCGCAGCCGCTCGCGAATATCCGCGGGAGGCACCGCCCGCGACACCTCAATCTGATCAACTCGCGGCGTGAACCCGGTCTTGGCGGCCTCCGCGCTGAACGCAGCCATACCCGCCTCGCGGTGCCGACGAGCGAAGCGCTCTGATGCCAGCCGGCGCACCGGCGGAGCGTCGCGCACAAACACACCCCGACCCTGCTCGGAAACGACCCGGCCCTCGCTGCGAAGCTCCTGAATCGCCTGCCGTGCCGTCATCCGAGCCACGTGATAGTGCTCCATCAGTACCGCCTCGGACGGCAGCTTGTCGCCCGGTCGCAGCTCCCCGCGCTCGATCGCCGCCCGCAGCTGGTCAGCAATCTGCCGATACGGCGGGCGGTCATCCATGCGATCAAGCGCACCCAGCGCCATAGCTCCTCCAGTCATCCAGACGACTGATAGCCTTCAGGCTACCCAGCGCCCGGACCACGGAGGCCTTCCGTGTCTGAAACGCCAAAACATTCAGTCAGCGTCGCCGGAATCGTCGTCCGTGACGACGGGCGAGTCCTCGCAGTGTGCCGCCGCGACAATCATCACTGGGAACCACCTGGCGGTGTCCTCGAACTGGCCGAAACATTCGACCAAGGCGTACGCCGCGAAGTCTTGGAAGAAACCGGCATCGAGGTACAGGTCGAACGTCTTACCGGTGTCTACAAAAACATGCCCCGCGCAATCGTCGCTCTCGTGTTCCGGTGCTCACCAGTCGGTGGCCGGCTCGCCACAACCGACGAGGCTCTATCGGTGCGTTGGCTCACCATCGAGGAAATCCGGCAACGCATGGATCCTGCATATGTTGTCCGCGTGACTGACGCATTCAGTGATCAGGCCTGCGCCCGTGCCCACGACGGCGTCAAGCTCGTGCACATTTGAAGCGCAACTGCTGCTTATGTCGCTAACACGCTGCTCTTAATATTGGTGTCCTCACCCTCCGATCGATTCTCTCTTCGTCGCACCGCAGGTCAAGGGCGAACCCGTGCGGGGACCCCTAGCCCCACACGGAACCGTCGCTACGCGACCACTGCGCGGCCCTTGACCCCCGGCACTCCTGAAGAGCTTGGCCTTGGACCGGATGAGGAGAGATACCTGGCGAGGGACCTCGGACGGACGGCCGCGTTCGTTTTCCAATTCTCTCGCTAGCTACTTGCACCCGTCCCCAACCGCGATCACGGCTCCCAGCGCGTCCATCTCGCGCAGCCAGCTGCCTTGGGGCCCTACAGCGTGCGTGTCATACCTCGCACTTACGATCGATCGTGTGGATCTAACCGAGATGCTTACAGGTGTGCAAGCCAAGGGATACCAGGCCTCCCTTGAGCGAGGTCAGCCAGCACAGCAGCACCTACAACGGATACGGCACGAGCTTCCAAAGCTCGCGCCTCCCGGTATGCGCGTCCGGGTAAGCGGCTCGGGACAAAGCCTGCCGATCGTTCCGTGGATCGCGCTGCTCGACCGAGACGTGACCACGACCGCACAAGAGGGATTATACGTTGTTTACCTGTACCGTAGGGATCTATCGCACGTTTACCTCAGTATGAACCAGGGCGCCACGCAACATAAACAAAATGGCCTAAAGCGCGGGCTAAAGAACTCGGCGGCCGAAAGGGCCGCATTATCGGAGTTGCGGAATGAGAGCGAGCTCTTACGGCAATGCCTTAGTGGGGATACTTTAGAGGGGTTGCTCTCCAAGATCGACCTTGGGGCATCGACATACTTTCTACCATGTGGATACGAAGCAGGAAACATCGCTGCCGTAGTGTACGACATAGCGCGGCTACCGCCCGAGACTGTTCTGCGCGACGATCTTGCACGGTTTCTAAATTTGTATGGAACCTGTATTGAAAGCAAACGAGAAATTTTAGCCACGGAGCCGGGTCGAATAAATACCACCGCGGATACTAAGAAGGACAGGCCGCGGTTTAAGCCAAAGCCTCCCGCTTTCCGCCCAAAGAGTTCAGCTGAGTATCGGGCGCATGTTAATGAACAAGATCAGGATAAGGGCCGCCGACACGAGGAACTTATAAATCTATTCGCCCGCTGGGCCCGAGCCGCTTCTCTCACTGTGGCTAATAACGTCCATCCGTGCGACTTGACGGTCGCCAGTGCTGATGTTCACTGGCTAGTGGAAGCAAAAACCGTTGGCGCGAACGCGGAAAAAGTAGTACGGGAGGCTATTGGTCAACTGTTTGCTTATCGCCACTTTTGCTACCGGGAGCTCGGCCGGCCAGATCCTGATCTGGTCGCTCTCTTCTCCGAACCCGTCGGAGATGCTTTCGCAGAACTTCTAGCTTCTCTGCAAATTGAGGCCATTTGGCGAACGGGAGAATCTTGGGAAGGCTATGTGCTCGATAAGCGTTCAAGTTTATTGGCGACCACGGGGCAGAGGGGCCATTCTGAAGAAGAGTTAGCCTGAATGGTCGAGCCTTTTGGGCAAGTTCCCGACGAGTAAATCCCATGTGTCAATCACGCGCCCTCCGTCGGTTGGTAACTCAGTGCAATGGGTCCGATGTATCAGGGAATTCCAGGTCCCGACGTGTCTCGTTGAGCAGTGGTAAGTCAGTGTGATCATGACAGGGGCACGATGGGAGCGGTCGGTCAGCGGCGAGCGGCACGCGGAGCGGCGACTCCTACCAGGTCTGGACCTGGGAATGCTGGCTGCCACAAGCCCTCAGTGCCCCATTCTGGACCCTGATCATCCGTCGGCGTGACAATCAGTGCTGGGAATCGCCCACCTTGTTTCCAACATTTCAAGGAGACCTATGCCGTCCTGTGTTCATCATCGGGCAACGGTCAGTCAATAAAGCCCATGAGCCGCTCAATCTCGACGGATAGCCTAGCAAGACTCATGCTGCGAGACGCCGCAAGCTTGAGGTCCATCCGCGCAGTCAGCCGTGGTTGCCATGTTGGTTTCGCATATGTCAGCGGCCGTAGAGCCTGGCGTATTACGCCCAAACCATGCTTACCTGAGTCGTATTCGAGGTCGAGATCGAGAGTTTCCGCGGAGGCATATATCCAATCTTCAAAAGTGTGTTCAGCCAGGCAAATACCAACGTTTAAATGTGTTACTGCTTCTACCCGGCCCAATAGCTCAGGCCCTAGCTTGCAGACCAGGTCACTCTCTCCGTCCAATACAACGAGCACGGCATTGCATCCGGGGCGGGCAGCCGCTGCCGCTACGAAACCTTCCAAACCGCGAGGTGCAAGTGCCTTATCGCGCCCATTGCAGCTAATGGGCTTGCCCAAGATATCGCGGTACTCTCCCCGCTCGTGAAAGAATGACCTCAGCAATACGGGCAAAGCCGCAGCATCACCTGGGCCCTCAACTACCAACCCGATATGGGGCTCCGACGGGTTAGCAGTCATATGCCAGCCGGATCTAAAGCATCGGACCGGAGTAGCTGTCCGGGGGTAATGAGCCCCTCTCTGACCGTCTTAATCGTATGGTCGGCGACTCGCGAGATATGAGAAGATCTTTCAGCTGTCCATACCACGCGCAATGATTGCGGGTCGATCGTGTCAACAATGTCAGCGCTGTGTGTCGTAATAAGTATTTGGGACCGTTCTGATCGTTGCCGCAAGATATCAATTAGCGTCCGAAGGGCGCCGAGATGTATAGCGATCTCTGGTTCCTCTATCACTACAAGCGCGGGCGGCGACGGGCGGAGCATGGATAACAAAATACTAAACGCTCGGAGGGTGCCATCTGACATTTGTTTAGCTAGGAACTCGTGGCTATTCGCCCCAGGTTTTCCCTGGTAAAACTTGAGCGTCACCTTATCTGCGAAGCGACTTACCGCGATTCGTCTTATACCTGGAACGATTGCCGACAGTTCATCAATTAGCTCTTGGCGGGATTCTCCAGGCAAGCTATCATAAACGCTTGCTGTATTTGATCCATCGGGTTCAAAGTCGCGAACGGAGGACGGTTCTTGGAGCTCTCCTACTCTCGCAGGGTTAATCTCAACTGTCTGCATGGATTGGAGCAATTCCGAGACAATGTATGAGCCGTAAGTTGGGGTAATGCTTACGATACTATGACCCGCCTGAACATTTAGGAATTCTTCTTGAAACCTCTCGCTTGAGATGCGCCGCTTTTCTCCGGCTACCTCCCGCAACTCCTCCCATTCATAGGTACCTCCTCTATTGGTGAACCAGAACGATCCATCGCCATGATGTATCTCCGCCCGTTCATAGACTGTATAACGGTTTCCGGTTGCCCGTAAGGCAAGCTCGTAAAAGGACTCGTCATGTTGGCCGAACTGAAAATCTAGCCTAAGGGTGGGGTCAAAGCTCTTTCCGCCGCTACGATGCCGGAGCTGTCGAAATCCTCCCCGCCTAGAAATTGCCGTTGGCAGCCCATGGAATGGTATCTCCCTAAGAAGTTTTATGGCCGCGACCGCATTGGACTTCCCGCTAGAATTTGGCCCAACAAGTACTACGAAGTCACCCAAGTCCAAAACGGCGGAGCGGTAGGACAAAAAATTAATCAGGTGCAGTCGCAGCATTCTAAGCGACCTTGCTTGCATCTGTGGAACTACCTCGCTCACAACAACACCTTATACCTTCGCTTTTTCCACGCTGCGGCAGGGCCAGACCGCGGCATGTAACGTCGTCCATGCAACCGTCGCACTTCCGGTCCTAGGTGGCGTAGCTACAACTCCCGCTGAGGGCAACGGGGCTATCTACGTTGACCCCTGCAGCAAATCCTACCTCGTGATGACTTTCTGTAAGACCTGGATGCGGAGCCGCTTGCTCCGGCCAGCCCTCGGACAGCTTCGCTCCGGGACACTCATCGCGATCCTCGGATACTCACGGCGGCAGTTCAATATCCGCCTATCTGAGCGGTAGCTCTACGGTGGCGCTGCCATGGACACCGCGAGGGTGCTTACGACACGAACTCCGCGGTTGTAGCCCCTCACCCTGATCGGCCGGATTTTCTCTCCGTCGCACCTGAGATCAAGGGCGAACCTGGGCGGGGACCCCTATCCGCCTTCGGCGGCCCCTCCCAGAACCGTCGCTTCGCGACCGCTTCGCGGCCCTTGACCTCAGGCACTCCTCAAGAGCGCGGCCTAGGAGCGGGTGAAGGTGGGGAGTGCGTGAAGAGGAGATGGCGTTATGGCTGGTTGGTGCTGGTCGCGGGGTCACGATACGGGTGAATGCGGTGGTCCTCCGCGATGCCCTGTTGCACATGTTAGTGACGGAGACGTGGTGTTGGTTAGCGGAGCCTGCCCGCGAGGCGATGATCGAATGACGGAAATGTCCTGGACTCGCTGGGTGGACGGATGGGGCCGGCATTCAGCGGACTCGGCGAGTGTGGTGGGTGAGAGGCGGAGTTCCGCTGTAATGTCGAGATGGTCCGCCGGGGTGCGGACGTCTGCTTGACGTTCCTGCGAAGCCATTGAGATACCTGGCGAGTTGGGAAGCTATGGCAGGACCGTCGTTGACGATGACGAATCCTCGGTTGTGGGTGAGCAGCTGTTTGCGTTTGCGGCAGCGTCGATAACGGATGCGGCCGGTAGCGCGTTCGACGCGCTGTACGGTGATCTCTTTAGTGAGCCTTTTAGCGTGATACCAGCGGCGTAATACGCGCCCGGCGGCAATGCCCACAGCTGGCGTGACTTGGCAGATGGCGAGCACAGGACGCAAGCCGCGGTAGCCCCAGAAGCGGCCGGGACCGCCGCCAGCGTCGATCAGTTCGCCGTCGAGACACCCGCAGTCTGGGCACTCATCGCGGTTCTCGGCGTACTCACGACCGCAATCGTCACAAATCAGCACGCTGGTGAGCCACTCACGGGGTACGTGGTGCTGGTAATCCTTACGCCCAGCAGTGCCGTATTTCGCGAAGTACACCGCCATCCGGCGCGGATCGGTCAGTCGGATGCCCTCGGCGTAGTCCACCCCGGTGCCGGCAGCCCGATGCTTGCGTCGCTGGTCAGAGTCGGGGTGGGCGACGATGTCAGCCCAGGTGATGGAAAGCCAGCGGCGGAAATCGACTTCGATCGTTTGTCCGGTCTCCGGGTCAGTTACCTTGGTGAAACCCATCGGCGGCGTGGTCGACAAGTGAAAGTGCGGAGCACCGCGAGCCTGGAATTCCAGCTTCCACGGTCCGATGAGCTGCTCATCCCAGGCTCGGGCGTAACGCTTGCACAGTGCCCACAAATGTCGTTTGGCCGTCGCAGCGGTAGGCGCCACGGTGACCCAATCGCCGGGGTAAGTCAGCGTGATCATAGTCGGCAGGCGATAAGAACGGTCGGTCAATACCGAGCGGCGCGAGCGACATGCTCGGCAGTGCTCCAGCTGAGCGTCGTAGTCGGTGCCGCAATCGGCGCAAGTGCGGTAGCGACCGTAAAGCCGGGTGTAATCCAGATCAGATAGACGAGCCACCAATCGGGCGCGGGACTTCGGGCTCCAAGCAACGATCGTTCCCCGCGTGGGCAACAGCTCAGGAATATCTTTGCCCTCGGCCAAGAAGGTGGACGCCATGTCTGCGTTGGCTCGCTCGTGCGCGCGGCGTCGTTCACTGGCTCGCTCGGCTCGGGCGTAGTCGCGTGTCCGCACCCGGATCACGCCAGGGCTGACCACGATTTCCCAGCGGGGACCTTCACTCAGCGTGGAAGTACGACCGCCGGTATCTTGCGTTGATGGCAGGAGGTCAGCGGCTGCTCCTACCAGCTCTGCACCCGGGAATGCCGGCTGCCACAACCCCTCAGTGCTCCAGTCCTGACCCTGATCATGATCACGGACAGTTATGGCATATGGGACAAGCCCACCCGGAGACTGCGACTCTTCGGGCGTTGATGCTTCGCCGGCCCGGCGCTCGACACGGCCGGGGCTCAAGCCTCCGGCCCGCCCCGGCCGGCCGACGCCAGCCGGCGTAGATACGCACGAAGAAGTAATCGCGCATGGAGGATTTGTCGACGTGCCGCACTGCACCGATGTCACGGGTGGCCCTGCCTACGGGCCGAATGAGCGGTGTAGCTACCGGTGTAGCAACCGCACCGAACCTCCATGACTGACCGCGACGCATTCCTGAAGTTGCGCAGCAGAATTGAATTGCGCTGGACAATAAATGGACGAGCCGCCCAGACTGAAAATCGGAAGGTCGGCGGTTCGACCCCGCCCCTGGCCACCACCCTGGCCTGCGTAAATGCCTCCTTTGATAGATCATCTGCTACTCGTGGTCTCATCTTTGGTCTCATCTTTGGACTCATCTGTCCAACGGGGTGTCCACAGCAGCTCGTCGACTTGGCGGGCGATGTCGTGGCGCAGGTCTGGGGTGAGGTGCTGGTAGCGGGTGGTCATGGCGTTGTTGGACCACCCCATCAGGCCCATGACCGCGCGCTGGTTGATGCCCAGCACCAGCAGCACGGTGGCGGCAGTGTGCCGGGCATTGTGCAGCCGCGCCTACCTCACATCCGCTTCCTTTTGACAGACCGTTCCTATCGCCTTCCGGCCATGATCACCCTGACTTACCCCGGCGACTGGATCATCGTGGCGCCTACCGCCGAAACGGTGGCGGCTGCAGCAGGCAGGCCATCAGGTAGCGCTGGCTCACACGACCGGTTCGCCGATCTCGTGCGCAGGTGCGGGCTGGAGTATCGGGGCCTTCCCGGCGATCCGCTCGAGCTCGTCCGCGCACGCACGGCTGCCCCTTTCCGGAGGCCGCGCGATCGGTCTTCGCCGCGTTCCTCGACGAGCTGGGCGAGGGTGTGATAGCCGCTGCGGCCGCCGGCACCGACATTCTGCTCACCGCTTTCGGCCCGGCCCCGCTGAGCCGGCTCGTCGCCGATGGCTTCATATCCAGAGCCTCGGCGTCTATCTCGCGCCAGGGGTCCCCACCCGGGAGTTCCCACCGCCCGGCTGGCCCGTTACCGGCCCGCTCTCGTCCGCTGACAACATCGCCGCAGGCCGCGAGCTGCTCGCCCGGACCGGCTCCCTCTACGCCGACGTTCTGTGGCGGCTGTGCGCTCGGCTCGATCTCCCCGCCGGTACTGCGGAGGCACACCAGATGGCTGGCCGATCTGCCACGGCTCTAGCCCGGTAGTGGTGCCCCGCCCCGCCGACTGGCCCGCTACGGCGCACGTGACCGGATACTGGTGGCCGGCCATACCGCCGCGATGGCAGCCCTCGGATCAGCTGGTCGACTTCCTACGGGGCGGTTCCCCTCCGGTGTTCGTCGGGTTCGGCAGCATGACCCCGAGCCACGAGCGGCTCCACGACGTCGTCTCGGCCGCCGTCAAACGTGCCGGCCTGCGAGCCGTCGTCCAGTCCGGCTGGGCCGACTCGGACCCGTCGGTGACGACATCCTGCTGGTCGGCGACCTGCCACACCGGTGGTTATTCCCCCGGACGGCTGCCGTGGTCCATCACGCCGGAGCAGGCACCACCGGCGCCGGGCTGCGCGCGGGAGTACCGGCGGTCCCGGTGCCCGTCCTGGTCGACCAGCCCTTCTGGGCCGCCAGGCTGCACCGCCTCGGCGTTGCGCCGCACCCACTGCCACTGCACGAGCTGACCGCCGACACCCTGACCGATGCGCTGCGGTCCTGCCTCGACCGATCGACCTATCGCAACCGCGCCACCGAACTCACTCGCCGCATCCGGGCGACGACGGCCCGCTGTTGTGCTCTCGCTCATCACCCGGCTCAAAGGCGAGCGCGGACAGCGGTTCTGAGCCTCGCGCACTGACGGACATAACGATCTACGGCTGGAGTACAATTTCGAAGCCGCTCGTCATCGAGAAGATGCTTCCTGCCTGACTGTGACGCCGCGCTCGTGGGCTGCGCGTTGCCATTCCAGCCAACCGTGAATGACCAGGGCAGCGAATACCATGTACACCAGGGCGCTGAAATACAAGCCGGATGCGATCTGCAGCGGCACGCCGACCGCGTCCACCGCCAGCCAGACAATCCAGAACTCGACCAATCCGAGCCCCTGGCCGGCGAATGCCACCACCGAGCCGACGAAGATCCAGGCGTCCGGCCACGGCGCCCACGACGCACTCAATGCCGACAGCAGCAGTGCCGTCGACACCGTGCCCACTACCAGTGCGACGACCAGGACCAGCCGCTCGGTCCTGGTCCCCGTGCGCACAGTCACGCCGTACAGCGCATCCTTGCGGCGGGTCCACGCCCACCAGCCGTAGACCGAAATCGCGAAGATCACGACCTGGCGGGCGGCCAGCCCACCGAGGTGTGCCGAGGTGTACACGGCGAAGAGCAACACGGTCGCCAGTACCTGAACCGGCCATGTCCCCATGGTCCGGCGCCCCGCCAAGACAACCACCAGCAGGGCACACAACTGACCGACGAACTCGGCGGCGGAAACCCACTCACCGAACGCGGTAAACCCGTACTGGAGCAACGCCTGCAACCCTGCTCCCCTCTCCGGTATGCCGCTGTCGGCCTGCGGCAACACCCCATTCTGCCCGGCTGTTCCGCGGAGCAGGTGTGACATGGAGTACACCAAAGCGGAATGTTTGGGCTTCGTGTCACCCGAATACATGCAACCAGTAGGTATCCAAGGGTGCAGGCGCTAACCGCCCGTCTCGCATTCGGCTCGAATCCGGGTGTAACGAACTTATGCTAGAGGTGCGGACTTGCACATTATTAACGCAGCGTTTGCAAAGCTCACGGTGGGTGCAAGATTAAGCAAGCACCAACAGATAAAAGCTTGTCTGACGATAAGAAAATAATCAAAGATTGATCGTGATGTGCCGGGTGTGGAGGGCCTAATAGCTCATCCATAGCGGTGACCAGCAGCGTCGCTCGTCGGTGGCTGTCACGCGTGATCGTCGACCGTGGCGGTGGTAGTCGTCGCTTCCGGATACGGTCAGTTGCCGCACTGGTGTCGTCTCTTTTTCCGTCTCATTCGCGTGCGCTCGCCAACGTTCGCCTATCACCGTGTGGCTTTTTGTCGCAGGTCATGGGCGGTGGCGATTGAGGGCGAACGAATTACCGTAGTCCTGAAAATCAGAAGGTCGGCGGTTCGACCCCGCCTTGGCCACCACCTATGGCCAGCTAAAACGCCGTCAATGATGACCTATCGTTGGTCTGTGTCCACCTGACTGTCCGACTCGGCTGCCCACACGCGCCGCTGGCGCGCTGCGACGCCTACGGGAAGCTACGCGTCGGTGGTGCTCACGCGCTGGCGCGTGGGTGGATCTGGTCAAGGACGGAGGCGAGACGGTCACGTTCGACCTCAAGGTCGTAGCGGCCTTGGAGGTTCATCCAGAAGCGCTCGGAGGTTCCGAAATATCGCGCCAGGCGCAGTGCCGTGTCGGCACTGATACGCCGCTTGCCGTGCACGATCTCGTTAATCCGGCGCGGCGGTACATGAATGGCGACGGCGAGGCCGTGCTGGGTGATGCCCAGCGGAGCGAGGTACTCCTCGGCTAAGACCTCGCCAGGATGGATCGGTGCCATCGCCGCGGTGCTCATGCGACTCCTCCTTCAGTGGTAGTCGGTGATCTCGATATCTTCCGGTCCTGCGGCTGTCCAGCGAAAGCAGATGCGCCATTGCTGGTTCACTCTGATGCTGTACTGCCCGGCGCGGTCACCGCGTAGCTTGTCCAGCCGGCTACCCGGCGGGATCCTTGCGTCATCAAGGGTCTCCGCCGCATCCAATATCAACAGCTTGCGCAGCACCGCCCGTTGGGTGTGCTGGTCGAGCCGATGTGCGCGCTCGCGTCGCCAGACTCGTTCGGTGTCCTTGTTGGCGAAGGAACGCAGCACGAGCCAGTATAACGCGACGCGTTATTACCGTGCCGCGTTATGGGCGTGTCCCCTCCGTCGCGGCCGAACCAGCCACTTCTCGTGTTGCGGACCGCCCACTGCTCGGCACGGGAGCATCCAGCGCCATAGATGGTGGCTTCGGCGGTGAGCTGTTCGGGGGTCATGGCGGCGTGGCGGATCTGTTGCTGATCGAGTAGGTCGGGGCAGAACAGGCAGCCGAGGTTGATGCCGGCGTGTCGCCAAGACGGTCCCCTCCGCCTGCCCTCAGCGGGGACCACTGACCGGCTGTCTACAAGATCGAGAACGGTCCCATCCGCCAAGCAGCCTGGGACACCGTTAGCGGAGTGTATCCGCTACTCTTGCGCAGTCCACATTCCGTATTCATTGGAGGAATGATGAATTCGTCCCAGACGCCCTCGGGCGCTGAGCGGGCGGCTGCCGCCGCAGCCGAATCTGCTGCCGCTTACCAAAAATATGTGGTCCAGCCCGGTATGGAATCTGTCAAGGACAAGGTGCAGCAGACCAAGCAAACCATGCAAGCCGCGGCGGAACAGGTCAAGCAACAGGCACAAGCCAAAGCTGAAGAGGTCAAGCAACAGGCACTAGCCAAGGCTGGTGAGGTCAAGCAGCAGGCACAAGCCAAGGCTGGTGAGGTCAAGCAGCAGGCAAAGGCCGCGGCCGGGGAGGTGCAACAACAGGCACAAGCCAAAGCTGAAGAGGTCAAGCAACAGGCTAGGAGCCTAATTCATCAGGGATTGGCGAAGCTTCCTCCACCAGTGGCCACGCGCGTCGAGCCGTTGATGACCACGGCGAAGCAACGGCCACTGCCTACCGCGGCAATTACAATGGTAATCCTTTTGGTGCTACGCCGCCTGCTTCGCAGGAACAGGTGACGGCCACGGTGAAACAGTACACGGCGCGCCCGAAGGCTTTGAATGGGCAGCGACGAGGATAGGTCACCCGATCGATTGGAGGTTGATTGCACAGGCCATCTGTTTAGTTTGTTAAGCCAAGGCTGCCGACCGTGGTACTTCCAGCGCTCACCGTTCGGTGCCTCCACGTCGACCAACCCCAGCCGCACCTAGCGATGTCATAGACCGTCTTATCCCCGAACGTCCGCACCCGCCACGTGTGTCAGCCACAGGTGGCAGCGCAGGTCCGGCAATCATGATCACCTCGGGCAGGAACATTTGTGCTGTGGGACGCGGTCGGTGGCTACGCTTGCGGGAAATATCGCGATCGCCATGATCGCGAGTTAAGTTGCGCGGGTCGCCCGTCGAGACACCGACAGGTCCCCACACGGATGGTGTGGACGATCACCTCCTGATCACTGGGCGCCGGCTGGAGTACTAGGTCGATCGAGGTCGAGCACGGAGCCCGGGCAGATCCGGTGATGATCAGTCGGTCGAATCTGGATAGTTGATCACTGATTCGATGTCGCGCACACGGCCGCGACCAGCAACATCTCCTCGGTACGGTGGGTATTTCACGCCGGGGAGTAGGCGGGGCACGGCCACCCGTGCCAGGCTGGCCCACACTCAGCCCCTTTTCCTCACTATAGGAGCGACGTTGATGGACATGCAGGAAAGTAGCGAGAGCCCGCAAGAAAGCGCCGAGAGCCCGCAAGAAAGCGCCGAGAGCCCGCAAGAAAGTGCCGGGGGAACGCAGGAAAGCGGCGAGGGCAAAGATGAGTCGATCGTAGAGAGGATGGAGCAGGCTGCTCAGCAGGCCAGGGAGGAGACGGGACAGGTGACGGATGTCAGCCAGACGGACCAGCAACAGGACACGCCCGAGAGTCCTTCGACTGACGTGTAGAGCAGGTGGATTGCACAACTGTCGGTGACCTCGCTGGATGAGCACGTCGGCGCATCACCTCGTGGCGATTAAGGACGGGGTTGGGCCCTCCACGACACAGACAGCAGTCTGCGAAGTGCATACACCTCTACCGAAGTTGTTGTTGATCATTTGTCTGACGAGGGTCCAACTCACCGTGCTGCAGCTGACCAATGCACTGGCCCCGATGACCCTTACCGAGTAAGCCCAGGCCCCATCAGCGGGCAAGCGACAGGTTGTCGGGTTACGGCAGGACTGTTCGCCGGTTGATCACGCTAAGTCACTTAGCGGCGGGCTAGCCGCCGCTCTGGCCTAGTGCCGTAGTCGAGGTTGTAGTACGCGAAGATCTCCGGCTCAGCCGTGGCAGCCAGCTCTCCGTTAGTGTCGATCGCCGGGGCGCCGAGAACCAATTTCTTGGGATACTGCACTCGTACCGCCTTCGGCGAGACGGTCGCGCCAGTCACCGGCACAAACACCAGTCGGTGTCGATTGATCATGCCTACCTTGATCGTGACGAAGCTTGGTTCATCGCTGGACGTGTCGACGTAGACGGCATCCAAAATTCCGATCTTGTGGCCGTCAGGATCGACCACAGTGTGACCCAGCCAGTCATGCAGATTCTCCGCGGCGAACATGTGGTCGATTTACCCCACCAGCCACAGCCATAAACCTGCGCTCCCATGTTGCTGGGCTATGACGATGTTACTTGATTACGCCGATATGGATGGCACGATGACCAACTTGAAGGGTCAGACGGTGCATCTTGATGTACTTCAGGAAAGGGGTACACCAACCCAAAAACCAACGGCTGTGATAGCCTGCCACGGGCATCGACAGACCTGAAACTGTCCGCTTTCGAATGGCCCACCAGGTAATGCTCGCCCGGCCCGCGGCAACGCCATAAGCCCGTCTCTGGTGCTGGGCGGGCGTATTCGTTAAGCCCCGCCTGATGACAATCCCGGAAGATCACCCCGCATATTACAGCTACGACCATCCCCACTTGAGACGTCCCTGCTGCTGCGCCCGTACCTGCGGACCATGTTGTGGGTGTCAGCGGTTCGCTGCGCCAGCCGTCCCGTACGGGGGACTGTTCAGCCAGCGATGCAGCAGAGGCAGGTCATCCCAGGTAAGCGGTCGAATGGTGACCGGTTCTGGCGCCCCGGGCCACCGAGGTTGTTCGGCACGCACCCGGACACCAGATAGGGTAGGTGGCTGTTTTGAGAGAACTCCGAGCAACGCTACAGCCCCTCAACGCGACCTATTCCTTGGGTCTATAAATAAACGCTCCCCAAGCGCAAAACTCTTCCACAGCCGCGCCGTTGACTTTGTTCGTATGTTTCGCTTCGGTGTTGGTCGGTTATTTTGGTGTAACCGGCCACCGAGGTCGAGCCGCGGTGGCCCAGGGTGGTGCTGTGATGACGCATCTACCCCTTCGAACTGGGTCCCGCTTGGCCAATCGTAGATGTGTCGAGCGATCCGGTCACGCATGACGCACTAGGACACTAGGGTGTTGGGGTTACAGTGATTGGCGGATCAGCTCAGTGGCGTATTCGCGGGCTCGCTTTCCCACTGGCCGGCGGCGCCAACTCTGGAGGTCTAGTTCCTGGGAGGCTTTCAGGTCGTCACGGAAGTGTCGTTCGAGTTCGGTCGCCACGGTGGTGTGCTGGATGGAGACGTTGATTTCGTCGTTGAGCGCGATCGAGCGGTTTTCCAGGTTGCTGGAACCAACGTGCGACCAGATGCGGTCGATGGTGATCACCTTAGCGTGCAACTTGGCTTGTTGGTATTCGAAGATCCGCACGCCGGCGTGAAGCAACTTCTCATAGGAGCGGTGGCCTGCCACGCGGGCGATTTGCTTGTCCTGGTGGGGACCACCGGTGAGGATGCGCACGTCGACTCCCCGGCTGGCGGCGTCACACAGCGCGTCGACGAAGGCGCTCCGGGGGGCGAAAAAGGCCGTGGTGACCCAGAGGCGTTCCTTGGACCCGGCCACCGCCGCCCACAGCATCTCATCTAGCCCCCGGGTTCCGCCGGTGGACACGATCCGGGCGACCTGGGCCGGGATCCCGTCGTCGAAGGCGGTCAGGTCCGGGAAATGTGCCGCGGACAACAGCGCGGAGGTTGCCTCGGTCCAGTTCTCCAGAAAGCCGCCCTGCAGGTCTCGCACGGCTGGACCTTCGATGCGCAGGTGGGTTTCCCGTTCGTGTTCGGGGTCTTCGGCGTTTCCGTCCCACTGCTCGGCGATGCCGACGCCACCCATAAAGCCGAGTTTGCCGTCGATGATGAGAAGCCGTCGGTGCATGCGCTTGTTGACCTTTCCCACGGTGTACCAGTGCGGTCGGCGAAACCAGATCACGGTGGCACCGGATGCCCGCAGGTGTTCGATGAGGCCGCGGTCCATCCGGGCGCTGCCTTGGGCGTCGAGAAGCACGTTGACCTCCAGGCCCTCGGATGCCCGGGTGGCCAACGCGTCGGCGAACCGGGGGGCGATGTCTCCGGTCCAGTAGATGTAGGTGGAAAAATTGATGCATTCCCGCGCAGAGCGGATGGCCTCCAGCATGGCGGGGAAGATTTCACAGCCGTTGCGCAGGATCGTGATGCGATTGCCTGGTCGGCGCGGTGCTTGGGCCAGCGCCTCAATGAAGGCCGCGAACTCGTTACTGCCCACCGCGGCCGGGTGGGACAGATGGAACCCCTGCGCCGCCGCGCGGCGGTATCGGGCCATGTTGTAGGCGTAGATCCCGGCCAGACCCAGACCGGCGCCGGCAACAGACCTTCGGATCACAGACGCCTTGTCCACGTCTTTGTCTCCTTGTTACGGCCGTCTCAGGGGAATCAGAAGTGAACGAACCTTCCGCCGGGTCGGCAGCCGGCATCGGGGTGGCCCGTCCACCGACATCACCTTGAGCAGATGATCTCGTCCTGAGTACCGCGCTTGGCTTCCCGCTCACCGAGATGGCGGCCAACTAGAATAGATCGTCTGGTGTGGCTGTCGTCTGGGGTGGCACGATGAGAAGGCCTGGGACGAGTCCCTATAAACTATTTTCTTAGTCTATAGAACTGCTTCGGGTGCCGGGGTGTTCCCGGACCAAGACTCACGGCCGCATGGTCTTCCTTGTGACGTTGCAGCCGACGTAGGTGACGGTGCCGCCGGCTTTCTGGATGGCCTGCACGGCGGTCGGTGAGGGTCGTCTTCGAACCCGCTGGTGCTGGGGTTCTCGTGCACGTCGCTGACAACGACCTTGGCGCCTTCGGCGGCGCAGGCCTTGGCGATGCCTCGGCCGAACCCGGAGCTTGCCCTGGTGATGACGACGGCTTTGTCTTGCAGGCCAGCCATGACGATCCTCCGATTAGGCCGAGGTGAAGCCACCGTCGACGGTGAGCAGGGTCCCGGTGGCAAACGGGCGTCGGTGGTGGACAGGTAGACGGCTGCCTTGGCGACGTCCTCGGCGATGCCGAGTTCGGGCCAGGGGGACTTGTCGTGCAGAGCCTTGCTCAGCTCGGGGTCTCCGAGGAACGGGCGGACCATCGCCGTGGCGAGGAAGCCTGGGCAGATCGCGTTGATGTTGATTCGCTCGGGCCGCCGGATACCCTCTTTCCCGTCGATCTCATCGTCGATTACGTAAGGGTATGGTCATAGGGAAACCACAGCGTTTTGCGTCACAGTGTACAGGTTTAGTTCACCTTCCGTTTTGCTCCGTCGCAGGGGTCGTTGTGTTGGCGGTGGCAAGCAGCGCTCGACGCCAGAGACGGTCAGTGGCCTGAGGAGGCACTGAGGCGCGTTAGCCGTCCCTTGTGAGCGTTGGCGCAATCCTCCGCTTGACTGCTGGACTTTCCACGTTCGCCTACGTGGACAAACGTGTGCCGGTCCAATCGATCGCTGTGACCGGGCCATAGCTTGGGTGTTCCCTGGCCGGGGTGCGGCGATGAGGTGGCTCGAGTGAGCAGTCCAGGAATGCCCGGATGGGTCCGCAGCGTGCAGACGCTGAATCCGAGAAAACAGAGGAGAAGGCAATGCGTAAGCTCACGTCAGCGCTCGGTGTAACCGCCCTGGCAGCACTGCCGCTAGGCCTGGCCGTGCCGCCGGCTCTGGCCGACAACCCCCATCCAATCTTTGCTTCTTGCAGCCAGGCGTTTGGACTGGACTCCCATGGCCCAGGCATTACTTTCACGGAGCACAACGGTACCATCACGGTCAGTGGTCATTGCGCCGATGTTATAGGCGTATCGGTGCCGCGGGCACAGAATGCCTCGTGTGGCGATTTTATTCCAGGCGCCAGTGGTCAGTTTGTGTTGACCCCGAGCGGCAACCTTGAGGGACATCGCACCTTCCCCAAGTGATTTAGCTGGTCTGCCGGCAGGGGAAAGTTGAGGCTGAGGCCACTGTGTCGGTGAGCACTATGCCTCCACCCGCGATCCGGCAGGGGCGTGCAAATAGTGGCATCGTCGTCGTAATCTTTCGCGGAGTTGGCCGTGAATACGGTGCTTGGGATTCCTATCCACCCGTTTGGGCTGGCTGGTAGCTGTCCGGGTGCTGCTGGCGGCGCTCTTGGGTGGTGCTTATCGCCGTCATTCCTCGGCTACCGCGGCTGGTGAGATGGGCTGCGTTGGCATGTCCGCGTTGTCAGCTGCGCTGGTACCGGTGACGGAGGCGTCCGGCTAATACCGGGATTCGATCATGTCTAGGCGCAGGATGCTCAGACTTGCGATCAGCGCGAGCCGGGCGATTTACGTGGGCTGGCAGTGGCCAGTGTGGCGCGCACGGTTGAATTGACGTCCGGTCGGGGCTATTGAATGGACGGTGATCGAGGCCGGTTTCCACGGGCTAGGTGGTGGCGGATACCGATCTGGCGCCTTTGTGGACCGCGAAGGGGCGGTGTAGCGGTGTGGTTTGAGCAGTTTTACCTGGAAGGCCTGGGGCATGCCTCGTATCTGGTCGGGGATGAGGCCACGGGGCAGGCGCTGGTGTTCGACCCGCGCCGCGATGTGGACGTCTACCACGGGGCCGCCCGGGCACAGGGGTTACGGATTGCTTACGCCGCTGATTCCCACGGCCACAATGATTACCTGTCCGGGCTCGGCGAACTCGCCGTTCGTGAGCCAGGGCTGGAGGTGTGGGGGTCGGCTGTGGCGCAGTTGGGCTATGCCCACCGGCCGCTCCACGATGGTGAGCTGATCGAGATGGGTGAGGTGGGCATCGAGGTGCTGCACACCCCGGGACACACTCCCGAGCATCTCAGCTTGCTGCTGTATGACCGGTCAGCCAGTGCGGATGTCCCCGCGCTGATGCTGTCGGGAGGGGCGCTGCTGGTAGGGGATCTGGCCCGGCCAGACCTACTTGGCGGATCCGAGCAGGCCCGCGAGGCCGCTCAGGTGTTCTGCCGGACGATCCAGACCAAACTGCTGACGCTGCCCGATCACGTGGCGGTGTTTCCCACTCACGTGGCCGGGTCGCTGTGCGGGGGCAACATCGGCAGCCGGCTGTCGACGACCGTCGGCTATGAACGGCGCACCAACGCGATCCTGGCCGGGGTCGACTCGACCGAAGGGTTCGTGCGCGAGTGCCTGCGGCTGGACAATCTGCCGGCGGTACCGCCGTACTGGCGCCGGATGCGTAGACAGAACCTCAGGGGGGTGACTCCGCTGGGAGTGCTTGCCGAACCTCCTGCCCTGAGCGTGACCGCCTTCGCCGACAAACAAGGCGCTGGCGCGCTGGCCTTGGACACCCGCAGCCCGGAGGCCTTCAGTGGGGGGCATTCGCCCGGAGCGCTCAACGTCGGACTGGGCTCAGCGTTTGCCACCTGGGCGGGCACTGTGTTGCCCGAGGGGGCGGACATCTTGCTGGTACTCGACCGGCCCGACGACTTGTGGGAGGTCACCTGGCAGCTGCTGCGCATCGGCTACCCGAGCCCAATCGGTTGGCTGTCCGGGGGGATGACCGCGTGGCGGACCGCCGCCCGGCCGATCCAGACCACGCCGCAGATCACCGTGCACGAGCTCAAGGCGCAGCTGGACTCCGGCCAGGTAGACGTGCTTGACGTCCGACAACCTGCCGAGTGGGCCGCTGGCCACATCGAGGCGGCCATGTTCATCACCGGCGCCGAACTTCCGGGCCGGCTCGATGAAGTCCCCACCGATAAGTCCCTGGCTGTCATCTGCGGCAGCGGGTACAGATCCTCCGTCGCGGCTAGCCTGCTCACCCGCGAAGGCCGTCTCCCCCCACTCAACGTTGCCGGGGGTATGACCGCCTGGCAGGCCGCTGGCTACCCCACAATCCCCGAGATTCCATGCGGTGCCGACGGCGCTGCAGCATCCCCCTGACTCCGACCTACGGACGGCCATACCCACGGTCACACATGCCCATTCCCGCGGTATCAAACAGTGCTGGCTCCATGGCTGCGAGATTTGCCGACTCTCCACGGTTACCGATGCCTACGGCATCACCACCGCTGGCTGCGCCGTCACCGCCCTGACGGCCGCTTCCGGAGTGCGGGTCGCAGTCCGCATGGACGAAAGCCACCTGCCGGCCGGTCAACGTCCAGCATGGGCGCTGAACTCACAGTCGCAGGGGCGTTGAGCGGGTGGAATGTCCTGACCTTTATCCTTGGGTGACGATAGCCGCTCTGGGGACCGGGTAGGACCGATGGCAGCTCGTGCGCTCGATCGAAACAGCCCGCTGCCGCTGTGGGCACAGATACAGAAAGATCTGCGACGACGCCTGTCCCGGGGCGAGTTCGATCGCGCGTTCCCGGGAGAGAAGGCGCTGATCGCCCAGTATGGGGTCAGTCGCAACACTGTCCGCGAGGCGCTACGGGCGTTGCGGAGCGAAGGGCTGGTCACCGCCGAGCGCGGCCGCCCGCCCCGGCTGTCCCGCCCGACCGAAATCGAGCAGCCGCTGGGGGCGCTGTACAGCTTGTTCGCCTCCGTCGAGGCAGCGGGACTGCATCAAAGCAGCGTGGTGCGCAGGCTCGACGTGCGAGCCGACGGGGTGATCGCGGTCCGGCTGGGACTGGAGGAATCGACGCCACTACTGCACCTGGAGCGCCTGCGACTGGCCGCCGGGGAGCCGCTCGCGCTGGATCGGGTGTGGCTTCCCGCCTCGTTCGCCAAGCCGCTGCTTGCCGCCGACTTCACCCACACCTCGTTGTACGACGAACTCGCCACCCGCACCGGGGTCCGGCTTGACGGTGGTTGCGAGCAGATCCACGCGGTGGTGCCCACCGCAAGGGAAGCCGAGATCTTGCGCTGCCCGGACGGGGTGGCGGTGTTCTCCATCGAACGCCGAGGTATGGCGGGTGGACGCCCCATCGAGTGGCGCCAGACCCTGGTGCGCGGGGACCGCTTCGGCTTTCGTGCCGAGTTTTCCGCCCGGGGTGGCTACCAGCTGGCCGTCGCCTCGGCTGCGGTGCCGGCGGCGTGATCGAAGCCAGCCTCATGGCTGCCTGAAAGACGGCAGGTCCCTTCAGGCGAAAAAGGCCGGAATTCAACCTGACGCACTGCGGTCTTACGGAGCCGTCGATAAGTAGGGACATTAGGACTATTGTTGGCCCGGCAGATGGGGTTGCGCCTGGCATCACGCCGCCGACTTGGGCAGCAACAGTGAGGGACGGGCTGATGAGGTACGGGTTCGCGATCGATCAGCGCAGTTGCATCGGGTGCCATGCATGCACAGTGGCGTGCAAGACCGAACATGACATCCCGGTGGGCCAGTTCCGGACCTGGGTCAAGTACGTCGACCAGGGCACCTTCCCGTCAAGCACGCGGGATTTCGGGGTGATGCGCTGCAACCACTGCACCAACGCTCCCTGCGTGAGAATCTGCCCAACCAAGGCGCTGTTCACCCGCGACGACGGCATCGTCGATTTCGACTCCGAGCGCTGCATCGGATGCAAAAGCTGCATGCAGGGTTGCCCGTACGACGCGATCTACCTCGATGAGAACACCCATACCGCAGCCAAGTGCAACTTCTGTGCGCACCGGATCGACGCGGGTCTGGAACCAGCCTGCGTGGTGGTCTGCCCCACGCACTCCATCTGGGTGGGCGACCTCGACGATCCCACCAGCGGGATCGCTCAGCTGGTGGCAGGCAACCCGGTCTCGGTGCGCGCCCCGGAGCAGGGCACCGGGCCCAACGTGTTCTACCTGGGTGCCGACCGCGCGGTGCTCGATCCGCTGGCTGCCCCCGCCGCGGGCGGCTACCTGTACTCCCAACCCGACCCCCATCGCGCCGGCATAGCTGGACACTTGGCTCCGGATCCGGTGACCGGGGCCCGGACCACTCTCAACACCGCCCACCCGCGGCCCTGGGGCTGGCGAGTGACTACCTACCTGTGGACTAAGGCCGTCGGCGCCGGCGCGCTGATGCTCGCCGCTTTCGCCCTGTTCCTGGGCATCGGCCTGGGACCGGTAGGCACCGTAATCGCTCCCGCGCTGGCTCTGGTCACCACAGTGACGACCGGGGCGCTGCTGGTCTGGGACCTCAAACGTCCGGAACGGTTCCTCTACATCTTCCTCAAACCCAACCCGGCCTCGTGGCTGGTTCGCGGCGGTGTGGTGCTGACCGCGTTCGCAGCGCTGTCGGCGGCGTGGCTGGTGCTGGGCATCCTCATCGAGTCCGGCGCGGTCCCCAGCGGTCCCGGGTCCACGGCGGCCGCAGTGCTCAAGGTGCTCGCGGCGCTTGCCGTGCCAGGTGGGGCGCTGACCGCCGGCTACACCGCGTTCCTGTTCGGTCAGGCCGAGGGCCGGGACTTGTGGCAGTCGCCGTTGTTGTTCTGGCATCTACAGGCACAGGCGATCATGGTGGGTGCTGGTGCGCTGGCAGTGGCTGCGGCGATCAGCGGGCTGTCCCCTGAAGGTGTGGCGCTGCTCGCGCAGGTGCTGGTGCTCGCCACCGCAATCCACGTGTTGATGGTGCTGTTGGAGTTCGTGGGGCGTCATACCACCGCCCAGGCCACCACCGCGGCGCACCTGGCCACCCACGGCCCGTACGCGCGGCTGTTCTGGCCGGCAGGCGTGGGGCTTGCGGTGGTGGCTGCGGCAGTCGCTGCGATCGGCTGGTCGGGGATTGCTCTCGCTGCGGTAGTCGCCGCGGGTGGGGCCGTGCAGGTCGCGCTGCTGTCTTACGAGAGCGTGTTCGTTCGTGCTGGTCAGGACGTGCCGTTGTCTTAAGTTCGCTCGCCGAGCACTGCACAGGAGGCAGGCATGACCGAAACGGTCCCGGAGCGCAAGCGCACGATCCCGGCTGACCCGATCTCGCCGGCAGATGGCCACGTGCTGCCCGGCGAGCGTCGCCATGAGCACCTGCGGAACTTTCCCCCGGTGTCAAGCTGGGATCACCACGTCGAATACGACGCCAAGGCCCACCCGCGCAAGGTTGCGCACAGCTACATGCTCATCCCCACGACCTGCTTTAACTGCGAGTCAGCTTGCGGGTTGCTGGCCTACGTCGACAAGGACGACCTGTCGGTCAAGAAAGTCGAGGGCAACCCGGCGCATCCCGGTTCGCGGGGACGTAACTGCGCCAAGGGGCCGGCCACGATCAACCAGGTCAACGACCCGGAGCGGATCCTGTATCCACTGCGTCGGACCGGGCAGCGCGGTGGGGGCCGGTGGGAGCGCGTCAGCTGGGATGCCGCATTGGACGACATCGCCGCCCGGATCCGCGCGGCGATCCAACACAAGCGCCACGACGAGGTCATGTACCACGTCGGCCGACCTGGCGAGGACGGGTTCGCCGAGCGGTTCCTGCAAGCGTGGGGTGTGGACGGGCATAACAGCCACACCAACGTCTGCTCCTCGGGCGCCCGGTTCGGGATGACGCTGTGGGCCGGCTATGACCGGCCCTCGCCGGATCACGCGAACGCAAAGGTGATCTTGCTGCTGTCCAGTCACCTGGAGACGGGTCATTACTTCAACCCGCACGCCCAGCGGATCATGGAAGGCAAGCAGTCCGGTGCGAAGCTGGTCGTGATCGACCCGCGGATGTCCAACACTGCCAGCCACGCCGACGTGTGGATCGCACCGTGGCCGGGCAGCGAAGCGGCCATCTTGCTCGCGGTCGCTTCCCACCTGCTGCGCACGCGCCAGATCGACGCGCCGTTCCTGCGTCGTTGGCTGAACTGGCAGACCTACCTGGCCGAGTTGCACCCCGATGCCGAACCGTCGTTCGACGTTTTTCTCGATCGTCTTGAGGCTGACTACGCCGGCTTCACCTTCGAATTCGCCGCCGAGGAGGCCCGGGTCCCGGTGGAGCGGATAGCCGAACTCGCCGAACTGGTCGCCCAGTGCGATCACCGCCTGGCTGCGCACATCTGGCGCTCGGCTGCGGCCGGCAACCTCGGTGGCTGGCAGGTCGCCCGCTGCCTGTGGTTCGTGCTGGCCCTGACCGGGTCGATCGGCACCCGGGGCGGGACGAGCCCCAACGGGTGGAACAAAGTCATTCCGCATGGCCCGACCACGCCCCCGGCGCACGATCACTGGAATGAGTTGACCTGGCCGCGGGAGTACCCCTTGGCCACCAACGAGATGTCGATGCTGCTGCCGCATTTTCTGGCCGAGGGCCGCGGCCGGCTCGAGGTCTACTTCACGCGGGTGTTCAACCCGGTCTGGACTTATCCCGACGGTTTTGCCTGGATGCGGGTGCTCAGCGACCCGGACAAGGTTGGGCTGCACATTGCGCTGACCCCGACCTGGTCAGAAACCGCGGAATTCGCCGACTACGTCCTGCCGATGGGCCATGCCACCGAGCGCCACGACACCCACTCCTACGAAACCCACGCCAGCCAGTGGTTAGGCTTTCGCCAGCCCGTGCGCCGGGTCGCGATGGAAAAGCTCGGGCACCTGGTGACCGACACTCGCGACGCCAACCCCGGTCAGGTGTGGGAAGAAAACGAGTTCTGGTTCGAGCTGTCCTGGCGCATCGACCCAGACGGGACGCTGGGCATCCGGCAGTACTTCGAGTCCCCCTACCGGCCCGGGGAAAAAGTTACCGTCGATGAGTACTACCGCTGGATGTTCGAAAACCAGGTACCCGGCTTGGTCGAAAAGGCGCAAGCCGAGGACCTGACTCCGCTGGAGTACATGCGTCGCTATGGCGCCGTCGAGGTCGGCAAAGACCTCTACCGCCAGGACGAGCGACCGCTGCGCGCCGAAGAACTCGGCGGCACCACGGTCGACACCGGGCTCGACACCCGCGGGGTGGTGCGCAAGCCGGTGACCCTGGATTCGACCCCACCGCTGGTCGGCGAGGCGGGCGCGGTCGGTGTGCGCCACGACGACGGCTCGACTACCGCCGGCTGGCTCACACCCTCACGCAAGCTGGAGGTGTATTCCACGGCGATGCGCGACTGGGGCTGGGCCGAGCACACCACCCCCGGCTACATCCGCTCCCACGTCGCCTACCGCGAGATCGACCTCGACGCCGGCGAGCTGGTCTTGATGCCGACTTTCCGGCTGCCCACACTGATCCACACCCGCTCGGGCAACGCGAAATACCTCAACGAGATCTCCAACACCCACCCTCTGTGGCTGAACTCGACCGACGCACGCCGCCACCGTGTGGTCACCGGCGACCTGGTGCGCTTATCAACCGCGATCGGTTACCTCGTTGCGCGGGTGTGGGTCACCGAGGGGATCCGCCCCGGTGTCTGCGCCCTGTCCCACCACATGGGTCGATGGCGGCTGCACGACACCGAAGGCAGCCGCTGGGTCAGCGGTCTGGTCAACATCACTCATCCGCACGGTCCGAACACCTGGCTGTTGCGTTACCAGAGGTCCGTCGCCCCGTTCGCCTCCGATGACCCCGACTCACAACGGATCTGGTGGAGCGATCCCGGAGTGCACCAAAACCTCGCGTTCGCCGTGCAACCCGACCCCTGGTCCGGACAGCACTGCTGGCTGCAGAAAGTCCGTCTAGAAAGAGCCCACCCCGGCGATCAGTACGGCGACGTCTACGTCGACGCCAACCGCTCAACCCAGGTCTACCAGCAGTGGCTCGCCAAAACCCGCCCTCGCCTGGGCCCCGAGGGCCAGCGCCGACCTGAATTCCAAATGCGGCCAGTCAAGCCCAAACGCCGGGCCTTCCGCGTCCCCACGACCAACCCGGGGCTGGGATGATGCTCAACCTTCGCCACGGCCCCAGCGCCGACCTGGACCTGGCTCGCGCGGCCGCAGCAGCAGTCACCGACCCTTTGCTGAATCGCTCCCTTGATGAGCTCGGCATGGTCAACGACGTTCGCCCTACCCGCCGCGGTGGGGTCACCATCGAGCTTGCACTGGCCACCGCCGAGCACCCGCACCGCGACGAGCTCGCCGCCGCCGTTCGCGTCGCCGTGGACACCGCCGTGGGATTCGCTGGCGGCACGAGCGTCGAGTTCGTCTCCATGCCCGTGCGTCAGCGTGCGGAGCTGGCCCAGCACCTGCGCACCACCACCCGGCCCATCACCGGACTCGGATCCAGTTGCCGCATCTACGCGGTCGCTTCCGGCAAGGGCGGGGTGGGCAAGTCCACTGTTACGGCGAACCTGGCCGCCGCTCTGGCCGCTGACGGTCACCGGGTCGGGATCCTGGACGCTGACGTGTGGGGCCACTCGATCCCGCAGCTGTTCGGAGTCCACTCCAACCCGCTGACCCTGGGCGGGCTGATGCTGCCCGTACCGGCCCACGGTGTCGGGCTGATGTCGGTGGGTTTTTTCGTCGATGCCGGTGAACCGGTCATCTGGCGGGGGCCGATGCTGCACAAGGCCCTCCAGCAGTTCCTCACCGACACCTACTGGGGACAGCTGGACATCCTGCTCATCGACCTGCCACCAGGAACCGGCGACATCACTCTCTCGCTGCTCGAACTAGTCCCCGACGCCGCCCTGCTGGCCGTCACCACCCCGGCCAGCACCGCTCACACCGTCGCCGAACGGGTACTGACCATGGCCGCGCGCAACGCCATGCCGATCGCCGGCGTGATCGAAAACATGACCGCGACGGTGTGCGCCAGTTGTGGGCAGCACACCACCATCTTCGGAGAGGGCGGCGGCCAACGACTGGCCACGCAAGCCAAGGTGCCGCTCCTGGCTCAGATTCCCCTCGACATCCAGGCCCGAGTCGCCGGTGATCGTGGCGTGCCGGTCGTCCTGGGTTCGCCGTCGTCTGCGTCGGCAACCGCGTTAAGGCAACTGGCGACACGACTGCCGGTCCTGCGGCGCAGCCTGTCGGGTCGATCGTTACCCCTGTCCGTGCTATGACCCACGTATTTTCTCCCCCAACCGCAGGCTAGGTGTGCGCGATAGCCACCCGCGACCGAAGGTCTCAACATTTAGTGAACACAGACATCGACACCGGCGTCGACCGGGAACCCGACTATCGCTTCACCCTGGCCAACGAGCGCACCTTCCTCGCCTGGAATCGCACCGCGCTCGCACTGATCGCCAGCGGCGTGGCGGTGGTTCAACTCGTGCCAGCGTTTCGCCTGCCTGGCACTCGCCATGCCCTTGGGTCAATTCTGGTGGCACTCGGTGTCGTCGTAGCCACTGCCAGCTATCGACGCTGGCAGGCCGCCCAACAGGCAATGCGCCGAGATGAAGACCTGCCGCCGACCAAGATGCCGCTGCTGCTCACCGTGGGTCTCAGCGTGCTGGCGGTCGCCGTCATCGTGCTGCTGCTGATCACCCGGTGAGCAGGCTCACTGACCGGCCGGGTCTCCAGGCCGAACGCACCATCATGGCCTGGGACCGCACCGTCCTGGGCGTGTTGGCCAACGGCGCCCTGCTGCTCTGGCGCACCAGCCTCATCACCGGCTACGAGCAATGGCTGCCCGCGGTCGCAGCGCTCGGCTTAGGCATCACGGGCGCCATCCTGGCCGGCCTACGGCATCACCAACTCAGCCGGACTCCGCCCGAGCGGGTACGACCTGCACCTGTCCTGATGGCGGCGATGACCACCTCCATCTACCTGCTCGGCGCGCTGGTCATCCTCTTCCTCACCACCGCCCCGTGATCGACCAATGCCCGCACGGCGGCGCACCCTACGTGACATGGCGTGCGTGCTGGTTTGCCGCCAATCTGCGCGGAGAGCACGAGGTGAAACACGATTGACCTTATGTTGTATTGAGGAAAGGGCGTCGACTCGGAATCAGGAGCGATCCGTCATAGCGTCACAAGGTCGCGGTGCGCCGAATCCAACAAGTGTGATTGCATCACATGCCGAGCGCCGTCGCGACCTCGTCAGCCTCCCGGCCACGGACCAGCACACGTTTCATTCGGCTCCGCTCACCACTGAGCAACGCGAGATCACGCGTCCGTACGCCAAGTTGATTAGCGAGAAAGGCGAGAAGGGCTTCGTTTGCCTTTCCCTCCACCGCTGGAGCAGCAACCCTGATCCGCAACATCCCTGCACTGGCAAGGGCTATTTCCGTCGCACGCGCGCCGGGCACTACACGCACGCTCACAACCACTCCATCGGCATGAGGCTCAAGCATCTCCGTATCCTGCAGCATGATCGCCCGGTTGCGCAGCGTCTTACCTCGTTGGCCTGGGCCGACAGGAATCGACAGTGCCGACGGCAGTTGCCACGCTAACGGTTGCATCGCAACGCTCGCCGCGCCAGTCACGGCAGTATCGTCACCGCCGGCTCGCGTCGCGCACCAAGCCGGCGCCGAGGGGCAAAGTTGGTCGCTGAGTGGCAGTCGATGCTTACGGGGTGGGGTATGTCTGTTGTGTCCTGCTGGCGGTGGTGCGGCTGCGGGTGGGTCGGTCTTGTCGGCGGCGGCGTAGGCGTGCGGTAAGGGCGGCCAGCGCGTATTCGGTGGCGGTGACGGTCATGATGGTGAAGGTGGGGGGCAAGACGGGGATGGTGTAGGCCAGGGTGATGCCTAGCCACATTGCGGCCACGGCGAGCGCTCCGGCGAGAGGCAGGGCGGCCCAGGGACGCGTGGTGAGGTGGTACGCGGCGGCGGCGGGCGCGGCGAGTTGTCCGGTGAGTATCAGCGCGCCGACGGCTTGGCTGGCCTCACCGGCGGTGGCTCCGACGATGGCCAGAAACAGTAATCCGAGCAATCGAACGGGGACGCCTCGCGCGGCGGCGATGGCGGGGTCGAGGCTGGCAAACAGCAGGGGGCGGGCGATGAGCAGAAGGACGATGATGAGCCCGGTGGCGATGCCCGCGGCCAGTGCGGCGTCGTGAGCGGACAGGCCGAAGATGGAGCCGAACAGCACGGTGACGTTGGCCGTGGAGTTCCCGGTGGCGCGGTGGGTGGTGTAGAAGGCGAGGAAGAACACCCCTAGGCCCAGGATCCAGGCCATCGCGTTGCCGATGATCACGTCGTCGGCGGTCGCTTTGCCGGCGAGCAACGCGATCCCGACTGCCACGGTGATGGTGCTGGCGAACAGGCCTATCCGGGGGTCGAGGCCGGCGGCGAGTGCGGCGAGTGCTCCGGCGTAGGCGACGTGGGACAGCATGTCGCCGGCGAAGACCTGCCCGCGCAGGACTACGAAATAGCCGGCCAGTCCAGACAGCAGCGCGATGGCGGTGCCCGCGAGTAGTGCGCGGTGAATGAAGGGCAGCGACAACATGGTCAGCATCTGGTGACCGCCTTGGGTCCGGCTGTGACCGCAGGTTGCCGAGTCATCGGGTAGTGCTTTCGGACAGGGCTCGTTGTGGCGGGGAGGGGATGGTCGGATGCCGGCCGGCCCGGTCGGTGATGCCGCGGTAGGCCGTGGCGAGCAGGAAGATGGCAAAGCCCAGGGTGGTCACCCAAAATCCGATGGGATAGGGCGAGAAGAACGCGAATGTCTCCCCCATCCAGGTGATCAGCACGGCGAGTGCGATGGACAGGGCGAGTCCGACGGCAGGCTGCGCGGTGAGCCGGGTGGCGGCCGCGGCGGGAGCGACCAGCAGGGCGAAGACAAGAAGGCTGCCGGTGATCTGGCTGGTGCCACCCGCCGCGATGCCAAGAAGCACGAGGAACGCGGTGCTGACCAGCCGGGTGGGGACGCCTCTCGCGCGAGCGACGTCGGGGTCGATGGTGGAAAACAGCAACGGGCGGCCCAGGGCCACCAGCGCGACCAGACAGCCGGTACCGGCAATCAGTAATACGAGCACCTGCTGGTCGGTGATGCCGATGATGGTCCCGAACAGCAGGTTGTTCAGACCGTTGAGAAAGCCATGGTAGAGACCGACGAACAAAAATCCGCAGGCCAGCGCGAAGGCTTGGACGGTGCCAATGGCGGCGGATTCCTCGCTGAACCCGCCCAGCCCTGCGTTGCGCCGGTCCACGCCGGGTAAGGCTGAGATGATCAGCGCGCCGGCCACGCAGAAACCGAAGTATCCAAAGGCGGCATCAAGCCCGAGCCAGGTGGCCCCGGCGGCGCCAGGGAACCCGATGACGGCCAGGGTGTGGCCGGCGAAGCTTTGCCGGCGCAGCACCATCAGGTAGCCAATCGCCCCAGCTACGACGGCGACGATCGTTCCGGCGCGTAGCGCGTTGACCATGAAATGGAAACTCAGCAGTTGCCGGATGACGTCGACGAGGTTCCAGTTCAGCCCGGCTGTCATGGCTCGTGTCGTGGCCGGGGCAGCTGCTGGAAGGGTAGGTCTTGATGGCCGACGACAACCAGCCGCCCGGCATGGTCGCGCAGCACGTCGATGGGGGTGCCGTAGAGCATGGTCAAAGTTTCTGCGGTGATGATCTGCTCGGGTGGGCCCATCACTGCCCCATGCCCGGCGAGAAAGATGACCTGATCCAGATAGGGCAGGATCGGGTTGATGTCATGGGCCACCAGCATCACCGCGACCCCTTCGCAGCGGCAGACCGACTGAATGAGGGCACTGACCGAGGCTTGGCTGGTCACATCGAGGCTGTCGAGCGGCTCATCGAGCAGCAACAGCTCGGGGCGGCGGACCAAGGCCTGGGCGATCAGTAGGCGCTGCTGTTCCCCGCCGGAACACTGCCCAACCGGACGGTGGGCATAGGACTGCGCGCCGACCAGGGCGATCACTTCGCGCACCCGCTGGCGTGCGGCACGGGAGCGGTGTGCCCAGGGCAAGGTGGGCAGCGGGACGCCCCATCGGTCGCCGTCCCAACCCAGCCGGATGATGTCGACGCCGCGGATGCGGACACCGGGGTCGAACGCGCGCCGCTGCGGCAGATAACCGATCGCGGCATTGCGCACCTTGGGTTTGGCGCCGAGGACGCGGGCTTGGCCCGCAGTGATCGGGACCAGCCCGAGGATCGCTTTGAGCAGCGTGGATTTGCCTACTCCGTTGGGGCCCAGGATGGCGACGAACTGTCCGGGGCGCACGGTCAAGCTCACGTCAGACCAGATGGTCTGCCCGCCCAACCGCGCGGCGGCCCCTGACAGCCAGACCACCTCCCGGTCTGGGCCCATGCCTTCACCATGGGACGGTTGGGCAACTGAGTCGCCAGCAGCTGTGTGGATCACGCCGGCAAGGTCTGGGCCGGGTGCGGTGCCGGTGGCAACGTCGCTGCCGCGGCGGTTCATGAGCCCTGCGCCTGGGCCAGCGCCGCCTGCAGGGCTTGCAACTGGCTGGACTGCCAGTCCTGGAAACTGGCCCCGGCCGGCGACAGCGTCTCGGTCACCGTGGACACCGGAATCCCGGCTTTTTTGGCCTCCTCGACCTGGCGGGCCACATCCGGAGTGGAGTTTTGGCTGTTGAACACATACACCTTGATCTGCTTGCCGGTGATCTGCGCGTCGACGGTGGCCTTGTCCGCCGCCGAGGGGTCGGTGCCCTCGCTGATCGCCTTGAGAAAGCTCGGTGGGGTGATCAGGTTCAGGCCCAGCGCCTGGGCCATCGGGGCGAAAATGCTCTCGCTGGCCCCCACCGGGGTGCCGGCATACTTCGCCTTGATGTCATTGATCAATTGGTGGTACGTCGCCAGGCCAGTGTTTTCGAAGCGTTGCCGCTGGGCATCGAAGTAGGTGCCATCACCCGGGTCGGCCCTTTTCAGACCAGCCGTGATCGCATCGGCAACTTTCTGCACATCACTGGGGGAATACCACCGGTGCGGATTGCCCCCCTCCGCCACCCCGACCACCTGACCGACATCGATCACGACGCGCCGGGGGTTCGGGTTCGCCGCGAGCGCCTTGGCCGCCCACGGGTCGTAGCCGACACCGTTTTCCACAAACAGCGCCGAGGTGGCAATAGTCCGGCCATCGGCGGGAGTGGGCTCATAGTCATGGGGATCGGTATCCGGGTTGGTGATGACCGAGCTGGTTTGGACATGCGTGCCACCGAGTTGACTCAGGAGGGAACCCCACGCATTGATGCTGGCCGCCGCCGTGATCACCGTGCCACCACCCGGCCCGGAGGACCCGCCCGACGGCGCGGGCGAGGTGGTGGCGCACCCGGTCACGCCCAGGGCCACCGCCAAGACGGCAACCGAGATAAACCCCAGGCGACGCCTCCGGGCTGAGCCCATTCCCTGCTTGTGTGACGCTCCGTTAGCGGGCTGGGTAACGGAGGCGAGACGGCAACCCCGATCGCGCTTGTTCCGGGGGGCGTTTTGGGCACGCATCGGGGTGTCCTCCACGAAAGAAGTAGACATTGCACCCGATCGGGTATCGAGGAGTACGCTACCTGGTAATGAACATCATTGCAAAGTTCTCGATGCCGGTAGCCGGACGGCTGATCGGGGCGCTGTCGGTGCCTCGCCCCCTGGTGCCGTTGGATCGGACGGGTGGGCCGAGGATTCGTTGCGCAGAGCTGGGCTCCCTGCCGCGGTTCCCAAGCTGTTCGCGATGAGAAGGTGCGGCCGTGTCGCAGGATCGGTACGGCCATGATTGGCCGACTGTGGCCACGTAGTCGGGCAAAGGCGACCATCGAACGCGGGAAACTATTGACCCACTGCGCGCTCAACTGGCGGCAGCGCCGAACCACTTGGGCAGCTGGCCGAGCAGCTCCTGCTGGCTTCCACCGACCCACGCCACCCTTCTCGTCTTTCTCTTTCCTCGGGGACCCTAGTCCCGTTCTGCGGCAGGCTCTGCACGCGCGCGGCTGGGGTACTGGCGGAAGCCGATGAGAAGACCGATATTGGACACGCAGAACGGCACGAGGTAGGTGACGGCGATCTTGATCCAGGTCGTGGTGGTGGCATGCCCAGCGACCACCACGTCGAGCTGGTTGATGGCGAACAGCACGGTGCCCACGATCAACGCGGTGAGCCCGGTCCGAGACAGGTGGGGCCAATAGAGGATGCAGCGAAGGCAGTTGGCCAGCTGTTGCCCAGTCGGCGGTGAGAGATCGTGGTTGCCTTGGGTGGCGGCCATCGCGTCGTCGCTCTTTTCCTCACCGAGGTGCCGGACAGCTCCCCAGACTCAATAATCAAATACAGGCGCCTCCGGCGGTACCTTCGCTCCGGGATGGTTTCCGGGACGGCGCTTGGACGTGGTGAGTCATACCGGGACGGGACACTCGCTTCACTCACCGACCCTGCGGCAGAACCGACACCCCCGTGCAGTGCGGGTGACGTCGTGGCTGGCGAGTTGGTGACGTTTGGCGCAAGGCTATACCTGACACTGTGTATCCCCCCAATCGAGCGGCGCCGGTGACCACGCTGTCGATCACTCCAGCTACTCCATCGCATGCCAAGATAAGGTTCCTCGATCGGAAGGGAAGGGAGAGGCGTACACAATGGGCCTGGTGGACAAGATCAATGGTCTGGTAGGACAGGCTGCAGAAATGGCCCGACCGCTCCTCAAGCAAGCCGCAGAAAAGTCCGGACCACTCCTCAAACAGACCACGGGCGCGGTACCCGCCGGTGCTGGGCGGGCGGCGGCGCCGCGTAATCCGTATTTTCCCCAAGCTGGCTACGCACCTCCGGTGGTTAACAAGCATAGAAAATGGTCACCCGGCCGTCAGTTAATAGCCCGGGCCCGCAGTTGAGGAGTGCCTCGTACGGTCCATTCGTCGAAATGGTCACCTGGTACAGGGTTGGTAGCCTGTCAACGTATCACCCGCGTGTACATCAAGAATCTGTACAAGCTAAATATCGTGAATACACAAACCGGGCCTCGGTGGACCACCATCCACTGAGGCCCGGTGCACCAATCTCTGAGAAGAGAGCCCAATGATGCCTGCTCAGTATAACGCTCGTCGGGCTGGAAGGACGATCCCGGTCGGCACATGCCAGTACGATCGCGGTATGGCTTTCCGCCCAAACGCGGGTGGGCGGCCATTTCGCTGCTTCACGGCCACGCAGATTGATCGTGAGCGGGTGCTCGGCGGCGACCAGCCCGACGCGCTAACCGCGCGACAAGCCTGATACGCCCACTGCCCTTGCGAGGCTCCGCATCGGCGCGGCCTCCGGGTCGACGCCCCCCAAGGTTGGTTCCCGCGCCGTAGGCGCGCAAGGGGTCGGGATTGACGACCCAGTCGGCGACGGGGTTGACGGCGCTGAGCGACGACACCAAGAACTGATCTCTGGTCGCCCTATCACCGTCGGCGACGACCCCAACGGGATCGCGATCGCCCCCCGACGGCACGACGGCCTACGTCACCAACCAGATCTTGCGATGGTGGGGACGGCCTCAGACGGCCGCGAAGTCCGTGGTGTGTGCGATCTCCCGGCCGGCCTCGATGTCGGCTCTCAGGGTGTCGACCTTCGTGCTGGCGTAGGAGTAGGCGTCGGACCCGAGCAGTTGACGCAGCGGGCCATTCCCGTGCACGACTCGGGAGATGACGGCCTTGGCGCCCTTGGCCGGGTCGCCGAGCTGGTTGCCCTGCAGATCGAGGTGGTTGTCGACCATCTTTCGGATCGCCGGGTAACCCTCCGACGTGCGTGCTGGCAGCGCGAGCGAGTCGTGGGTGAGGAAATCGGTGCGGAAGTAGCCGGGCTCGATGACCGTGACCTTTACCCCGAAGTCGGCGACTTCGGCCGCGAGAGCTTCGCTGAGCCCTTCGATCGCGAATTTGGCGGCGCAGTAGAGCCCCCAGCCAGGGATCGCGGTCAGCCCGAGCACCGACGATACGTTGACGATGTGTCCGCCTTTTTGCCGCCGGAGGATCGGCAGTGCCGCGCGCAGCACGTTCCACACGCCGATGACCTGGACACCGAGCATCTCGCGGACTTCGCTGTCGCTCGTCTCCTCGACCGCTCCCAGGAAGCCATAGCCGGCGTTGTTGACGACAACGTCGAGGGATCCGAAGCGTCGGGTGGTCTCGCGCATCGCGCGGTCAACCGCGCTGTCGTCTGGCAGGTCGACGGTAAGGGCAAGCAGCCGCGACAAATCGGCCCGCCCGCCGAGGGCGGTCATGAGCCGGCTGGCCGAGCGCGTCGTCGCGGCGACGTTGTCGCCGCGCCAGAGCAGCTGTTTGACCAGTTCGAGGCCCAGGCCGCGGGAGGTGCCCGTGACGAACCAGGTGGCGGGTCGGTCAGTGGGGTAGCTCACTCTCCATCCCCTTTCCCTTGTCCAGCGCGGGCGTCGTCCGCCCGCACGACCGAGCTAATCACCGGCCCGGCCGCACGAGGCCGCGATAACTGGCCTCGTCATACCTGGGTACGGCGCGTCCCCCTTCGGTGCCCCGCCGGGTCGCCGCTTGGAGCAAACTCGGCGTGTGGCTGCAACCGGAGAGCTGGGCAAGTACCTCAAGGCATGTAGGGCCCGCACCCGGCCAGAAGACGTCGGGCTGCGGTCGGGCGCGAACCGCCGGGTCCCCGGCCTGCGCCGGGAGGAGCTGGCGCAGCTCGCGGGGGTGTCTGTGGACTACTACACGCGCCTTGAGCAGGGCCGCCACCAACACCCGTCGGACTCCGTGCTCGACGCGCTCGCCACCGCGCTTGGCCTGGACAACGCCGAGCGCGCCCACCTCGTCGACTTGGCTCGTGAGGGGGTGCCGGCGCGCCCGCAGACGGGCTCGCGGGTCCAGCGGGTCCGGCCGGAAATGCTGGACCTGATCGACTCGCTCACCGACCAGCCTGCCTTCATCATCGGCCGCCGCACGGACGTGCTCGCCTCGAACCCACTGGCCAGGGCGTTGATCGCCGACTGGTACGCGATGCCCGCGCGGGAACGCAACTACGTGCGCTGGATGATCCTGGCGCCCGAGCCCCGGTCCCTCTACCCGGACTGGGCGACGGTCGCGGCCGAGGCCGTCGGCACGCTGCGGCTCGACGCCGGCCGCCATCCCGACGACCCGGCCACCCGGCAGCTGGTCGGCGAGCTCGCGATGAGAAGTGAGGAGTTCCGCCGCTGGTGGGCCGATCGCCACGTGGTCGAGCGAAGCCATGGCACCAAGCGCATGCACCACCCTGTCGTCGGCGATCTAGAGATCCACTACGAGGCGATGAACCTGGCGGGCGACCCGGACCAGACCCTGTTCGTGTACACGACCCGCGCAAGCAGCCCCGCGCACGACGCGATGCGGCTGCTCTGCTCATGGTTGGCTTCGAGGGACAAACCCGCCGCGGCCGGCCCGCCACGAAAATTCAGTGCTGATCGGTGAGATCGGGATTGTCGCATTGAGGCGACGGATGTCCTCGCCGCGCCGCCAAGCGTGAACGAAGGCCCGGCTAGCAGCAGCTGGGGGCGGCGGTACTGGCCGGCTCCCTGTCGTCGGTCTGCTCGCCCGTGCAGCACGCGCTGCCAGCGGCCTTGTCGAGGGTGCCGGCATCGCCCTTGACCACATACACTTCCCACGGCTCGTCGCCAGGACCGCGCACCCACACCTTGTCCTGCAGCGCATAGCAGCACATGGTGTCGCTCTCCGATAGCGTGACCAGCCCGGATTCCTGCAGCCGTGTGGTCGCTGCGGCGACCTCCTCGCTGCTGAATACCTCCACGCCGAGGTGATCCATCACCGTTGGCTGGCCGGCCTCACCTTCGATGAGCACCAGCTTGAGCGGTGGTTGCTCGATAGCGAAGTTGGCGTACCCGGGCCGGCGCTTGGCCGGCTGGACGCCGAACAGCGTGGAGTAGAACGTCACCGACCCCTCCAGGTCGGACACGCGGAGCGCCAACTGGACGCGGGACATCCCGCACCTCCTTGATTAGGCATCTGTCTAAACAAAAGCTTGGCGCCTTGACTAGATAAATGTCAAACTAGATAGGTGTCGAGACAAGGAGTGCCGGTCCTCAGGGACGCAAGCTGCTGCACGCCGATGGTGACCGAGGCGCTCTCCGAGGACGCCGCAGCCGAATCAGCGCGGGGGTTCAAGGCTATGGGTGATCCGGTACGGCTGCGGCTGCTGTCGCTGATCGCCGCCCGGGGCAGTGGCGAGGTCTGCGTGTGTGAGCTGACCGGGGCATTCACGCTGAGCGGGCCCACCATCTCCCACCATCTCAAGGTGCTGCGCAAGGCCGGCCTGGTCGACTCCGAGCGCCGCGGGACCTGGGTCTACTACCGGGTCGTGCCGGTAAAACCGGCCGAACTGTCGCAGCTGCTGGACACCTCCACGGTCACCGCGGCCGCGGAGGCCGGCACGTGAGCCTGGCCCGCCGGGCGTCGGCCGAGTTCGTCGGCACCGGCCTGCTGGTCGCCGCAGTGGTGGGCTCCGGCATCGCCGCGTCCCGGCTGGCCCCGCACGACACCGGGCTGCAGCTGCTGGAAAACGCGATCGCTACTGCGCTGGCGGTCGGGGCGCTGATCCTGACTTTCGGGCAGGTGTCCGGGGCGCACTTCAACCCGGTCGTCTCCGCGGCCGATTGGTGGCTGGGCCGCCGTGCCCGCACCGGCCTGACCGCAGCCGACCTGGCCGGATACGCCGGCGCGCAGATTGCCGGCGCGATCGCCGGCGCCGTGCTGGCCGACTTGATGTTCGGGCTGCCCGCGGTGGCCTGGTCCCACACCCACCGCAACGGCGGGCAGCTGTGGCTGCTGGGCGGCCTGCTCGCCGTCGGGGCGATCGCCTGGTGGTACCCCGAGGCGGCCCGGACCGCCGATGTCGTCGTCGTCCCCCACCCCGAGCAAGAAAAAGAGGCGCTCCGATGACCCGTCCCAGCGTCCTGTTCGTCTGCATACACAACGCTGGCCGCTCGCAGATGGCTGCCGGATGGCTGCGTCACCTCGCCGGCGCCGGCGTTGAGGTCCGCTCCGCCGGCTCCGAGCCCGCCGACCAGATCAACCCCGTTGCGGTCGAGGCGATGCGGGAGGTCGGCATCGACATCACTGCCGAACACCCCAAGCAACTCGACTACGCCACCGCCCAGGAAAGCGATGTCATCGTCACCATGGGCTGTGGTGACACCTGCCCGGTCTTTCCCGGCAAGCGCTACGAGGACTGGCAGCTCACCGACCCCGCCGGCCAACCCATCGAGGTTGTCCGTGCAGTCCGCGACGACATCCGCGCCCGGGTCGAAAAGCTGCTCACCGAACTCAACCCCGAGGCCGTTCACCTTGATGGATCTGTTCGTTAAGAGTCCTGCGTTTTCGGGTCGCCAGCTGTCACGAACCTGGCATCGCGACTGAGCGCTTATTAACAACACTGTCATTAAAGGTAGATTGCTATGCTGCGGCGGTTTGAGCATCGGGTGACTGCGCCACCAGAAAAGCACGGGCGTGTGTGAGAGATGACGCGGCGGGGTAGGCATTGTTCGTCACGGCAGCAAGGGAGGACAAACAGAAAGGGAGTGAGACATGCCTTTCCTCAGCGCGACCGTTGCTTCCTCGCGAGCGGCCCGCGCTCGCGATGCCCGGGTAGCGCCGCTGGATATCACCGCGCACGCCGGCGCCTACCACGCCCGGCAGTTGCGAATTGCCTTGCGGCGGTGGCTGCACACCACGGGAGTGGAGGCCTTGCTTGCCGATGATCTGACGTGGGCTGGCTATGAAGCGTTGGCTGACGTGGTGGAGCATGCCTACGCGCCCGATCATCTGCATCCGGTGATGCGGCTCCAGGCCCAGGTGTGTCCGCCCTTGCTGCGGATCACCATCACCGACTACGGGCGCTGGCGCTTGCCCACGCAGCAGGCGGGCTACCGCGGCCGCGGCTTGTCCGCGATGCGCGCGGTGACGAGCCGCACTCACGTAATCCGCAGCGCAGATGGCACCACGGTGGTTTTGTTCGCTGGGCTGGGAGGGCGGGCCGCTGGCGGTCGCCACCCATGAAAGGCGAGGACCGTCGCCGGGAAACCCCGATCATGCAGGCCTGCATGGACAACATGACCATCGGACCTGCTCACCGCCAGCGAGCAGGTTGGCGTCCCCTGCTGAGGGCGACGTCAGATGCTCGTTCCGGCTATTGTCCTGGCCAGGTCATGTAGTTCACAAGCTTTAGACGGGTTCGATTCCGTCACCCACCGCATTCATTTTCCAGTTCATCCAGTTGCAGTTTTGGTCGAGCAACATTTGAATGGACCAACGTCGAGCTGCCTTGGTCGGGTTCTCGAAGGGACCAGGCGGTGCCGCCTCACATCACGCCGCCACCGTGGTCACCCACGGTGACTCCGTACACCACGACATCCGAGACCTGCACTCCGGGGACCATGGTCGGCGAACTATGCCTGGCGAGTCGTCAGTGCTCGGAGAGGGGAGACGGCCATCGTCTGGCGCAAGGCTGGGAGTCGACGGTGGTGAGGGCTGGCCTCCGGCCCCAACACCGATGCTGGTAAAGGTGACTGTGACGGTTGCGGTGTGGGCGGACACTGCCGCCCAGACCTTCTTAAACACCGCGCCGGCCAGGGTCCCGCCGAGCACGCTGACGAGCAGGCTCAGTGGCCTGCAGAGAAATCTTCACGAGCCCTCTTCCCGCTGACGCCGCCGACGTCGACGCATCAGCAATCCCAACACGGCTAGCGCCCGCACCCACCGCCGAGCCCGGCTTGCTCTCGATCGCCCACGGATCTTCTTCGCTTTCTCCCGCCGGCGTCGACGACGGCGAGTGATTAATAACCCCAACACAGCTAGGCCCGCGCCTACTGCGGCACCCGGTCTGTCCTGCATCACCCCCTGGGCCTTCTGCGCCACCGCTCCCGTCAGCTGTGGGGCCTTCGCGATCACCTGGGCACGCACCTCCTGGGCACTCTGGGCGACCTGGATCTTGAGCTCCTGAGCCCGATCACCCGGTCCACCTGCCTCACTCATAGTGCGGAAATACCCGGAACAGCCGGACATAACACCACCGCACCTGACCCGATAGCCCAGCTACTGTTCCTTGCTCAGGCAACGGTAATCGCGCCGGTGTACATGCCCATCCCGCACGCATAGTCCAGCCGGCCGGGTTGCAGCACACCAAGGTCGATTTTGGTGTCGCCTGTGCTGGGCAAAATGCGTTGCTCATTACGGGAGGCGATGACAAAAGAGCGGATGCAGCCGTGCACCTGATTAGAGCGAATCACGAGGGTCGTCGGTATGCCGGCGCGAACGTGGACGTTGTTGGGGCGGTAAGAGCTCGACGTAGCAGTGATCACCACGAGCTGCTTACCATCCTGTATGGAGACCGTAGCGGTGTCAGGGACTGATCCGCCCAGTCCGACTGTTTGGGCGATGCGACTTGCCGCGACCGGTGAGCCGGCCAGTTCAAGGCCGCCATTGAGGGTGTAAAGGCCAAGTGCGACTACCGCCAATCCGGTGAGCACCGCCAACCTGCCCCGCCACGCGGTAGCGGCCTTGCGGGCGGCATATCCCAGCGCAGCAAACAGGGGGCTGGTACCCAGCACGAATACCGCCATTGTGGCAGCACCTGCCCACGAGGACCCGGTTGTCAGGGCCAGCGCCTCCACCGACAGTGTCACCCCGCACGGGATGAGCACTGTTGCCACCCCGAGCAGTGCCGGAGCCAACGCCGCCTGAGATCGAGCCTGGTTCCGAACGATCCTCATCCATGACAGCGGGGGTTCGATGGCAATCCTGCGAAAGCCCGGTAGCCCAAGGTGGGCCAGACCCAAGATGACGATCAGGAGGCCGGCGCCGACTTGCAGCCAGGTGCGCGCACCGATCGATAGCTGCGCTGCACCGCCGAGGGTTCCCAGCAATGCTCCCAGTGCGGTGTGAGAGATTAGCTTGCCCGCTAAGAATCCGCATACCGGGGCGAGATCTTCACCGAGCTGGCCACGCCTGGTGGATGGTTGGGTGCTGGGGACGGCGCACGTCGTAGCCGTGTCCGGCGTGGTGAGGCTGGCATGGTTGCTGCAGCTCTGGCAAGAATGGGCCGGGCCAGGAGATGGGGTCGGCGCACGTTGGCGGGTGATCAGCCCGGTCAGTAGGCCGCCCTGCACGGCGGCGCACGAGACGCCGCCAGCAAACAGGCCGGTCACCAAGACTGCGGCGAGGTTCACGAACACGCCCCCTGTGAAATGACAGCAACCATCGCAAACAATCGCATCCGGCGAGGCACTCCCCAGTACCGCCACAGCGACGCAGGGGCGCTTACCAGCAGTGATAATACTCAGCGCTCTGAGTTATCCCGCCCGGCACGCTGGCCAGTTGTGCCGGGCACAACTGCACCACATCGCCGGCTCAGTGTTCTTCGCTGACCGTGAACAGTTACGGGAAGTGATCGATCTGATCGGCACCGTACTGGTCGCACGGGTGCGGTGAGGACGGTGCGCTCCGTTGACCCCCAGCCGCTGGGTTAGCCCGCTAGGGGGTCGGTCTTCCCTTGGTAACGCGTGCAGCGCACACTGTTGGGAGGTCTGCCTGCACGTACATATGCAAGTACGAACACCGGGGATGCGGCTTCGTGGAACAGCTAGAGGTTGGGCTAGCCGCGGCAATCAGGGCATTACGAGCGGAACTGGCGAAGGCCACGAGCCACGGTGCAGGCCAGCCTATGCACCTGCGGGTCGATCCCGTCGAACTGACCGTGCATGCCGCAGTGACCAGGCAATACAACGGCAAGATCGAATGGTCTGTGCTCGGGCTTAATGGCGCGCCCAAGCCAGCGAACACCCATACGCTGACCCTGCGACTAACCCCAGCGTGGAAGACCGCCGAGAGTGCCCCCATCAGCGATTGCGCCGTTGGGTCACAAGGCTCTGTCGGCAGCACCTTTGGCCCGCAACCGGTCCCGCCCACCAGTGAGGAGACCATCGGCTCGCAGCAATCACCGGGTCCAAGTTCGATGAACCATCTCGGACTGCTGCTGGGTACTCAATGGCAGCCGCCCGATCTCCCCAGCGCGCGTACCTGGTGGGAAAAAGCGGCCGAGGCTGGCGACCCCGAAGCTATGAACAACCTCGCCAACCTCCTGGCGACCCTGTGGCAGCCGCGTGACCTGTCCAGTGCGCTGGCCTGGTACCAACGGGCTGCCCAGGCCGGCAACACCGAGGCGATGAACAATCTCGGACTGCTGCTGGGTACTCAATGGCAGCCGCCCGATCTCCCCACTGCGCGTACCTGGTGGGAAAAAGCGGCCGAAGCAGGTCACGTTGAGGCCATGTACAACCTCGCCAATCTGCTCGCTAGCCTCGGAGAACGGCGCCTTTTGTCGAATGCGCGTGCCTGGTGGGAAAAAGCCGCAGAGGCTGGTCACCCCGAGGCGATGTGCAATCTCGCCGTATTACTCGCCACCCAATGGGAACCGCGGGACTTGCCCACCGCGCACACCTGGTGGGAAAAAGCCGCGAAGACCCGGTGTCGCCGGTCTCATATTTTACCATGTGACTAATACTGCGCACTCCACCCGGAAACGAGGCTCGCTGAGAGGCTGCGAACCGCCGGCCCCGATGAAAGATCACCACATCTACGACAAAACCGATCAAGACCCGGAACTTCCACCAACGCGTCCCTCTAGCGCCCACAACATCAGAAGCCACTGCCGGTCGCGTGGTTGCGTTGTCATCATTTTATGTACTGCTGCCAGTCGCCATATGGTGCCTCATCGATGGTGGGTTCGTGGTAGGAGTCGCATGGGGTTAGTGGGCTCGTGCAGTGGGGACAGTGGTTGTGGTGACGGGCGGTGCGGATGGCTTGCCATTCTTCAGTGAGCTTGCGACGCTGTTCGGCGCGGTGGCTATAGTCGGCTCGGAGTGCCTGCCTGGTCCAGGACCCACCGAGTAGTGGGCCGAGGCAGATCAGCAAGCCTGCCAAGGTGATGACGACCATGGTCAGGGATGCGTTGCGGCGCAGGTTATCGAGAATAATGGCGATCACAACACCGAGGCTGCCAGCCGCCATGGGCAAAATGATCCTGGCGAGTGTTTGCGTGAAGCCACGGCGTGGTGGTGCGGTAATTTCTGGCTGAGATGGGTCTGACTTGTTATGACCGATTTCGGGTGCGTCCGACCCAACGCAACGACCAGATGAACAGGTGGCGCCGCAGACCTTAATTTTCAGTACCCAGTCAATGCGACACTAGACGGCATCCCCGCTCCACGAGATCTCATGAACATGGCGCGGCCCATCTCCGATTTTCCCATCGCCGCCACAGGCCAACAGCATGCTGTTACAAACCCCCGGCATGGGAACCGGCGATGCCGGCCACGTTCAACACGACACCGCCGCAGAAAATCCCGTTAGCCAAGCCGCTGAATCCGTTCCGAAGCAATACCGCCATCCCAAGCCGATCGTGCCAGCGCGCGTACCTTCTGGTTAAATGCGTCCGCAGGCCAACACCGTTGAGCAGCTTTCTGTCTTGAACACCATGTGGGGACATCAGGCTGTCTCCGCATGACCGCGGTGTTGATCGCAACGAGCCGCCCCGTGCTGCACTCGGACACCATCCGGGGAAAGCCGCACCGTCCGGAGACTTGACGTACGTTTCGTCGGCAACCATCGGTCGCCAGGGATATGCCGGTAGGGTCGGGCCGCGTCGATCAGCAGTGGGCCGAACCGCCGTGCATCGGCCAAGCCTGCCGGATCTTGCCCTCCACTGAGGCTACGACCCAGCCCAAATACTACATTGGTCGGCAGGACGGGCCGGGTTGAGCGCGGCCCGTCCGCCTCTGCCGGCTGCCGCTTTTGCGGCCTGCCCACCCGCTGGCCCAGGGCGGGCAGTGCTGGCTGGGTGCAGAGGTGGGTCTCGAACAACTCAGCGACACCCGTGGCACAGCGCGTCGCCGGCGGCGTGGTCGGCAGTGACCGGACATGTGCCGATGTCCGCTTCACCGGCACGGTATGCGAGGTGGACCAGACTCGGCGCGCCACCGGGTCTTAGTACCGAGACTGCGCTCGGACCGATCACGATTGACCAGAGCGCCGCGGTGCGTTTGGGCATTGAGCCGCTGGTGCAGACCGTGTGCGGTCTTGTGGTGGCCCAAACATGCGCGGACGTGGAGACGCCAGAGGAATGGCCATCACGCCAGGGCCTACGGGTGAGATTGATATGGGCGCCGGGAATGAGAAGCTGCCGGCCGAACGCGTTTGCGGCTGATCAGCTCTTTCTAAAGTTGACCCGTTTCTTGGTAAGCTGTGCGCCTTCTCGCAGTTTACCTGGACGCAGAACATCATCTTCGGTCAGTGTTCGTTCGCTGCCGTCGCGTAGATCTTGTTCAATGACGGGTGCGTCTGCAGGTAGGTTGCCGAGTTCGCGAATCTCAGTCACCGAGATGGTGTCCTTGGCCCATGGATGGGCCTCTCCTTCGATCATCACCTCGTACTGGGCGGTGTCTAGTTCGTTGGCCATTTCTGTTAACCTCTCTGTGAATGCCGCAAAGAGCAAAAAAGCGACGGACTAAGGCAGTGTTGGCTTGGCTGCCGGGCGGAATGTCGTATGGTGTCGGTGAGTACGTCGATAAGGTGCGGTAGACATGCGCAGACCCATGGTATTGAGTACTGTTTCCAGGCCTCTGGCGGTCGAGGCCGGCGTCGCGCTGCATGCTGGCCGAGGCGTCGAGGCTGGCGGCGACTATCGCCTGCAGGTGGGCGACAAGCCAGGCGGCCTTTTCTGCCGACACTATCGCCGTGGTATGGCTACTGGTGACGCCTCGTGCAGTCAACCGGGTGCGCCTATGGGCCCCGTCACCCATAGACCAGATCTAACCACAACCGTCAAACTAGCCAATGTCACGTAAATGAGTTCTCGTTTTGAGTCGCGGTGACAAGCAGTTGGTCCGCGGTCTGAGTCCAGATGAAGGGTTTCGCGGCGGTCATTCAAGCTGCCTCTGACGGCCCGGAATTCCTCAAGTGCAAAACATCTGCGGAGGATCGCGGGCCGCCAGGCCGCAATTACTCAAGCTCGGCGGCATTATTACCGCATATGCAGCCAGTTTGTGGGGGGTCGGGATCATGCCCCGTCACCGTTGAGATCATCGCTTATCTACAGAAACCCAGGCGGCCGGGGCTGCGATCGCCAGGTAGGCCCGTTCAGGCGATCGCCAGATAGGCCCGTTCAGGCGATGGGGCCGTCGGTCGGCTGGATCGGGCAGGGCAGCAGATCGCGCCCGGTCAGGTGGGTATCGACCCGGGCTGCTGCGGCACGGCCCTCAGCAATTGCCCATACGACCAGCGATTGTCCACGGCCCATGTCGCCGGCCACGAAGACACCGTCTTGGCTGGACATAAAATTGCCGTCGCGGGCGATGTTGCCGCGGTGGTCGAGTGCCACACCCAGGTCGGCAAGCAGCTGGCCCTGTTCGGGGCCGAGGAAGCCCAGGGCCAGCAGCGCAAGCTGCGCCGGAATGTTCTGCGCGGTTGCGGTGAAGGGGTGGAAGCGCTTGTCCTCGTCGCGGAACCCTTCCACGATCTTGATCGTGCGCAACCTGCCCTGGTCGTCACCGACAAACTCCAGCGTGGCCACGCTGAACCGGCGCAGGCCGCCTTCCTCGTGCGCCGGAGAGGTTCGATAGATCGCCGGGTAGGTCGGCCACGGCATATCCTCGGTGCGCTGCCGGGGAGGGCATGGCCGAATGTCGAGATGCGCCACCGACCGGGCCCGCTGGCGGTGGGCGGTCCCCAGGCAGTCCGTTCCGGTGTCGCCGCCGCCGATAATGGCCACGTCTTTGCCCTCGGCGGTGATCGGGGAGGCTGCGATATCACCTTCCTGCACCCGGTTGGCCCAGGTTAAATACTCCATCGCCTGGTGAATGCCTGCCAACTCGCGCCCTGGTACCGGCAACTCCCGCCAAGCGGTGGCACCACCGGCCAAGACCACCGCATCGGACTGGGAGCGCAACTGGTCCACGCTGACATCGATGCCGACATCCACGTCGGCGCGGAAGGTCGTGCCTTCGGCCATCATCTGTTCAACCCGCCGGTTGAGCCGACGCTTTTCCAACTTGAACTCGGGAATGCCATAACGCAGCAGCCCCCCGACGCGATCGGCCCGCTCATAGACGATCACATCGTGGCCGACCCGGGTCAGCTGCTGTGCGGCAGCAAGCCCAGCCGGTCCGGAACCCACCACGGCCACCGTTCGCCCGGTTCGCGTCCGCGGCCGCAGCGGCATCACCCACCCGTGGGCCCAGGCGTGGTCGATGATCTGCAGCTCCACCTGCTTGATCGTGACCGGGTCGGCATTGATCGCCAGCACACACGCGTCTTCGCACGGAGCAGGACACAGCGTCCCGGTGAACTCCGGGAAGTTGTTCGTAGCGTGCAGTTGCTCGATCGCCTCACGCCAGTTCCCCCGCGAAACCAGCTCATTCCACTCCGGGATGCGATTGCCCAGCGGGCAGCCCTGATGACAAAACGGCACGCCGCAATCCATGCACCGGGCAGCCTGGAGCCGTAGCCGCCGCTCCGGCAGCGGTTCATACACTTCACGCCAATCCCGCACCCGTTGGCTGATCGGGCGCCGGCCGGGAGTCTCGCGGGGTATGTGGACGAATTTCAAGGGATCGCCCATGGCCAGCCTCCTTGTCGGCCACGTCTGCGTCCGCATCTAGTAAGACACCGTGCATCCACCGGTGACCCGGTGCAAACACGCGGTCGTTACAACCCCCGAGTGAGGGATCTGATATCCGGCGAAGCCGGTCACGCTGCCTGGCGAGGCCCCAATCCGCACAGCGCAAAGATCCCTGTCTGCTATCTGCGGGTCGCAAATCCGTTAGCTGGACAGTTGCTATTTCTTCTGCGAGGGGCTGTGTCGCCTACTGGGAAGGCGCCTGTAAAGCATCCTCAAGCGTGTTAAACAGCGCCAGAACGTCGTCAAGCCCGGTGATCTCGATGGGCCGGATCACTGGCCGGGTGTGATCGACCACGACCGGCAGCGGTTCCCGGCGCAGCTGGGCGGTCTGCGTAACATCCACAAGCGCCGCCAGACCTTCCGAGCTCAGAAACGTGACCTCGGTCAGGTCAATGACCAGCATTTGCCCGTCGGAGAGCTGGTCGAACCCGGCCGCGACCGCGGTGCGTAACCGGTGCACGGTGTGCAAATCGATCTCGCCGGCCACCATCACCACCAGCGCTTCGCTGTTCGCGTGCGTAATCCGGCGGGTCTCGATGCGCACCAGCTGCTCATCGGCTGGGCCCAGATCGTCGCCTAGGTGAGGACCGGCGCCGTCACCAGATTGCTGCACCCCCGCACCATAGTCTGACCAGGCCAGCAACAGGGCAGATCACCTGAGTGATCGCTACGTTCCTTTGGCGGAGGTGTCCACGCCATAGCGCCGAGCACAAGGGCGCCTTTCACGGTCGCTGCCATCAAGCCACGGCGACCGATCAGCAGGCGAGTATCCCGGATGACCAGCTGAGCGCAGCAACCCAACGGCAGCGCGAAAAATTGGACAGTGGGTGACGGGGCATTACCCGGTTGACTCTCCAGCCCAACCACGGCGCGAATCTGCCGTGCACCGAAGTCCTGGCCTTGAGACATAAGAGCCCCGTCGTCAACTTGGTTAGTTTGTTATTTTTGTTATATTGGGTTATGGACGGTGTTGTCCTGGCCGGCATCTTGGGTGTGCAGGTGGCCGAGCACGGGCCTGACACCCGGATTGTGACCGTGATCGGGGAGTTGGACACCCTGACCGCGCCGGCCCTGGCCACTGTATTGACCGAGGTGCTGGCCGTTGCCCAGGTCGTGGTGGTCAACCTCGATGGTGTGCAGTACCTGGCTTCGGCAGGGCTGCGCGTGCTGATCGAGGCAAAACATCTCGCTGCTGACAAGGGCGCTGATCTGCCGTTGGTGTGTCATTCCGCAAATGCCAACCGGGTCCTATACGGTAGTGGGCTCCGGGAGCATTTCGATTTTGCGGACAGCGTGCCGATCGCCCAGGGCCAGTAAAATCGCATTTTTGTCGGCAGGTGAGAACCGCTGCAGCCCGCTGCCGTACCGCTGTGTAATGCTGGGATCAGGCCTGGTTGTCCTCGTCGTTGGCTGTGGCTGGTGGTGGGATCGCTCGGCTGCGCAGCACGACCCAGGTGCCTACCCGGTCGTGGGCGGGCTGGCCGATGGTGACGGTGTCCATGCAGGCCTGCATGATAGGGATCCCGCGGCGGCGGTTCTCGTGGTGAATCGGGACGGGACGCCACCGACCGTAGTCACGCACGATGACCGTGACGCGGCGCTGTCCACCCGGTGTCATCTCGACCCCACCGCGGATTTCCACCACTCCAGCCGGCTGGTCCAGGTAGGCATGCTCGATGACGTTGCTGACCGCCTCGCTGATCGCTAACACAATGTCGTCACGCTGACCGCCAGGCCAACTCAATGCCGCCAGCCAGTGCCGCACCCGGGTCCGGACCACCGACGCCGTGATCGAGTCGGCCTGCAACTCTAGCCGCAGTAACCGGCGCGACCTACTCCATTGTGCGCGGTGACCAGGCCACTGAGACCTCGGCCGCTCAGACGACGACGCAGCTGGAGGCAAGATGTCGTCAGGATTGTCAACAGGCGGCATGCGTCAGTGTCGCCTAAACCATGGCGCCCGGCAATCTGGATCAATTAGTCGACCGGCCACCACCGCCGCCCGGGGAACGGCGAGCAGCGACTGGCGTTGGCGGCGCCTGGTGTCACGGCGCAGGGCCCCGATCAACGCGGACCAGGGCAACAATGTGCCGATCCTGTTAGCTCCCGGGCAGTGTGCCCTCGCCCATGCCTCCAGCACAGCCATCCCGGCTCCTCACTCCCTGACCACCGGGCCGCGTGTCGGAGAAGGCGGGGGAACGACTCTGCTGCGCAGCACCACGCAGGTGCCTACCTGGTCATCGGGGGAATGTTCAATGGTCACGGTATCCATACAGGCCCGCATGATTGGAATCCCGCGGCGGCGGTTGTCGTGGCGAATCGGGATGGGGCGCCAGCGTCCATAGTCACGCACCACGACCGTGACCCGACGCTGCCCACCCGGGACCGTCTCCACCCCACCGGTCATCGTCACCAGCCCCACCGCCTGGTCACGATAGGCATGCTCGGCGGCATTGCTCATCGCCTCGCTAACCGCCAAAACGACGTCGCCACCCTGATCAGCCGGCCAGCACAACGCCGTCAACCACTGCCGCACCCGATCCCGAGCCACCGACACCACCACCGGATCGGCCGGCAACTCCAACCGCAACAACCGAGGCAAACCACCCCGGGACCCCCGGTCAGCAGCATGCTGAAAAACGGCTTGCGTGGACGACGCCAGGGGATCCACAGTGCCCTCGGAAATGTCAGGTGGCGACATGGCGCCTCAGTGTTGCCTGCGCCATCCCAGCCCGCAATCTGGATCAAACACCAGCTCGTCGACCGCCAACCCGGCGCCACTTCGGAGATGAGACGTGCGGACTTGGTGATCTTCTCGCGGCAGCCCTTGGCCACGGCCAATAACACGACCGCGTCTTCGGTGGCCTCAAGCCGGGCAGGCCAGCATCCGCGACGTGGGCAGCTTCATGCCCGACGTGGCGAGGTACAGAAGCTCGGGAGGCCCTTATCGTCGGTTCAATGCCTCGATCAGCGGTTCAATGTTGGCTGGTGGTCCGGGGTGACCGAATAGAGCGCCCTGTGCCCAGTTCGCGCCGATCCAGGGCCAGCACGCGGCCTGGTCAGGATGGTCTACGGGGAACGCAACCACGTCGATTCCTGCGCCGCGGATGATGTGGACCAGGGCGTGCGCCGTCTGCGACAGGATCCGGGATGGATCGGCGGCCACCTGGTCCGAGATGGACTGGGCGATGCGTACGGTCCGGATCGGGAGATCTGCCAGGCAGCGCATGCCGCCGATGCCACCGCCAAAGTCGTATAGGCCGGCGTGTAGGCCGAGCTCAGCCAGCACCTGCAGGTTTTCCTCGGCCTGGCCGCCAGCCTCGCCGGCGAGCTGTCCGGTGACCGTTCGGAGAGCTGTCGGGGGGACGCGCAGCTCCAGCGCCGAGGGTGGCACGCCGGTGTCCTGCAGCACAGTCCGGACTTTGGCCACCAGATCGGGGTCCTGGGCCTGGGGCATGGACAGGTTGACCACTACCGGAGGGAGGTCATCGCTGATTAGTTCGAGCCAACAGACGACTTGCTCGGCGGCGGTACGCAGCAACCATTGGCCCAGCTGGTGTAGCACACCGGTGCGTTCGGCGGCCTGCATGCACTGGTCGTGGGACAGCAGTCCCGACTGCGGGTGCGCCCAGCACACCGCCGCTTCTATGCCCACCAGCCGCTGGTCATCCAAGGTGACCACTGGTTGATAGGTGACCTGAAGCTGACCGGTTTCCCAAGCGCCGGGCAGGGTTGTGGCCCACTGTTGTTCCTGGCGATCGGTGGCATCGCGGTCATGGTCGTAGAGGGCCCACTGCCGGCCACCGCGCCCACGTACCCGCCGTAGGGTGGCTGCGGCACAGCGCAGCAGATCCCCGGTACTCGACTCGTCAGCGCGGCGCTGGACGGCACCGATGGTTGCCGTGAGCACCACGCCGGTCCCGTCGATATCGACTGGTTCACTCAGTGCTGCGTTGATGGTCTCGGCGAGGACGCCGATGTGCGGTGCCGGATTCGTGGGTTCCAGGAGGATGGCGTACTCGTCGGCTCCCAGCCGGGCGACCATCCCTTGCCCAGGAGTGATGACGCTTTCCAGCCGCCGGGCGACCACGTCTAGCAAGTGGTCGCCGGCCTGCTGTCCCAGGCTGTCGTTGATCGCGGTGAAACCATCCAGGTCCAGGTGTATGAGGGTGACCACGGCAGACGGTGTCAGCCGCGCCAGCAGCCCTTCCAGGTAGGTGGTCAGGTACTGCTGGTTCGGCAACCCGGTCTGCAGGTCGTGCAGACTCTGATGCGTCAGCTGCTGTTCGAGTAGATACTGATCGGTGATGTCCTGGGCCATCGTGACCACGTGCTGGGCCTGATCCGCGCCGCCCAGCAGGCACGCATCCAGATAGACCCATACTGCCTCGTCATCGCGGTGACGCAACGCCGACCGCACCCGCAACCGGGAAGTCCGACTGGCTACCAGACCCTGATATCCCGCGACCAACAAAGGCCACTGCCCGGGTACGAACAGCTCGGCCAGTTCACGACCCACCAACTCGGCCGGACGGTAGCCCAGGGTGTTTTCCATCGAGGGATTCGTGTACACGATTCGCCCGCCGAGCTCACTGATGGTGATGCCCACCGGTGAGCGGTCGCATACCTGCCGGAACCAGACCTTGCTGGTGTGCGCGCCGCGCTGGCCTTCCTGCGGCGCCACCGACAAGGCCCGCTTGAGGTCGTCCTGCTCGACAAGCAGCTGGCGACGCAACGCCCACACGTACCCGGAAGCCAGCGCACCGAGTAGCTCGATGACCCGGTCACACGGTGATTCCGGCGCTGTCACAGCCACGGCGCCGCGCAATGCCTTACCCAACACCTCAAAGCTCCGCGGCAGGGTCTGCGCACCGGTAAAGCCCTGCGCGACCAGCTGCCCACCCACATCGGCTGCCGCCCGCGCGTCCACAGACTCCCCGGACAGCACGGCTATCAACCGCTCGGTGGGTTCCTTCAACGCACCGTGAATCTCCGAGATCGACAGCGCCGGGCAGGCAGGACCCAGGGCACAGGCCCACTCCAGGGCGACCACAGCCGCATACAAGCTGGCGCCGCCCTGCTCATCGGGCGTCTCTGTACTCATCAGCCGACTCTGTCGTCCTGCCTCACCCGGTGGACCCGTCGATCAACGACCAACCATTGGATCACTCTCACGGAGCATCAACTGCTCAACGCCATGGCCCGTCGCCCAGGATATCGGCGGGTACCGGGCCTTGGAAGGGTCCGAGTATCGATCTTGGTCGGCGTCCCGCGCGGCTGCACCGGCAATGTGCGCAAGACCATGGAACAGGATCGATTGCCGGCGTCCTGCGCGTACCGCGAACGGAAATATTCCTCAGCCTCCAGGAGAAAAAGTTGGCCTATTTCCAGCGCACCGGTGAGTCGGCTTTCCGGCCGACCGGCTACGTCAGCGGGGCATGGGACCCCGACGAGCAACACATCGCCCCTGCTCTCGGCCTGCTGGCACATGCCGTCGAGCGTGACCGCGACCTGCGCCGCAGCGATGGCCTGGTCATCGCACGGCTGCCCTATGACATCCTCGGCACGATCCCCCTCGACGTAGTCGAAACCGCCGTCACGGTCATCCGGCCCGGACGCACCATCGAACTCGTCGAGGCCACCCTTGGGTACAACGGGCATGCCGCCGTACGCCTGCGAACATGGCTCATGCAATCTGCCGACACCACCCATCTCGAGGGCACGTCGCTGCCCCGCATCCCCCAACTACCGGACCTGCCCGCTTGGAACCCCTCGACGGAGGTCCGCCGGGCACAGACAGAGCCCGGGCGGGCATCGTTCTGGGTGCGCACGCCACTGCCCCTCATTCAGGACGAGGAAGTCAGTCAAGTTGATCGGCACAACGTCGCAGGCCCTCACCTCCGCTCCACTGAACCGGCGATCTCCGCGAGGAAGCCAGCGTAGAACATCGCCCACACCCTGTGCTGAGCCGAAGCAGCGGCCCGCCTCAAGACCGGGAACCCATGATGTCGGCGTCGAGCCTCGGTGCTGAGTTGGCCGCCGGATGGCCGTCGGGCAGTGTTGGTAGCAGTTGCACGCGTACGGTGAGCAGATCGGTGCCCAGGATGCGGACAAACAGCGCATTGAAGGCGCGTAGTGGATGCCAACCCACGATACGCCGTTGCCGTGCGAGTGCGTCATCGTCAGGCATGATCTGGGCAAGGCCTGGCACCCACCGGTATTGCCAACCGGTGCGCAGTCGCACCCGCACCCGGGGGTCGTGCTGGATATTCCGTATGTATCCCGCGCGGGTGCCGTGCTCGGCGATGATCCAAAATGTGGTGCCCATGTGACCGTTGCCCACCGGCGTGCGGCGCGGCTGGCCAGAGACCCGGCCACGAGTCTCCAGCATGGCCAGCCCCAGCGGATTGATGCCGACACTCAACAGCAGCCGGACCAGTGGATTGATCATCCACCGCTGCAGCATGCGAACGATGAGTACTTTGGTCCGCCGGCTCCGTGCGGTCAGCGCGAGGTTGGCCAGCAGCAGCATGCTTTGGATGATCGGTGCCGTGATTCCCGGCCACGCACGGGTGTTCAGCGCGAATAGTGCCCACACCAGAACGACCGCCGCAGCCGTAGCCATGACCAACCCACGCGGCATGACCATACGAACGTATTGCCCCATACGACTGTATGATGCCAGGGATGGATCCCCTGTCAAGTCGCCGACCACGACGGACCGCGCTGACCAACGCGGTGTTGACCATCGTCGCCGAGCGCGGACTCGACCAGGTCAGCGTTCGCGAGGTCGCCGCTACTGCTGGTGTCTCAATCGGCACTGTGCAGCATTACTTCCCGACTAAGGACGACATGCTGCTCGCGGCGTTCAACGACGTGGTCCAGCGGATCCGGCAGCGGATTAGCTCCCTCTGCGCCGGTCCCCACGTGAGGAACAACTTGTCAGCTGTCCTTCACCAGCTGCTACCCCTTGATGATGAGCGTGCTGCTGAGTCCCGCATCGTGCTGGCCTTCGCCGCACGGGCGGCAACATCGCCCGCGCTTGCCGGCGTCCAGCAGACCATCCTGACCGAGATCACCGGTGCCCTCACCGACGCGTTCGCGCTGGCCGCGGCCCATGCGACGACCGACCGCTGCAGACTGGCGGCTCACATCGCACTGGCCGCCACCGACGGCCTGGCTCTGCACGCGGCGAGCACGCACGGGTGGATCTCAGCAAGCCAACTGTCCACAACGCTCGATTTTTTGCTGGACATGCTTCTGCCCACCACGGAGCCGGGGTACGCAATCACCCCATGAGCACGAGCCGACTACACGTCTGAACTCAGTGATGCTCGCTGGTACCGGTTGCCGGAACGAAGCGAGGACCACGAGTCGGAGGCTGGCGGCCCTTCGGCCCGCACTACCTTCACCAGGGCCAACACCGGTACAGCCGCCGCGGTGAGCGTGCCTATGTACACCCCCGCCTTGACGGTGATGAATCGCTATCGGCTCGAGCCTCAGGGGCTGCGCCACCTCGGCGCGGAACAAGCCGGGGTGGATTGGTGAGTCGACCGGATGGCGCGCTGAGTGTCGACCAGATGCTGTCCCAAGCCCGCGTGCGGCTCATTTCGCAGCACCATTGACCAGCGCACCGATCGGGGTTTGACCAGGCGCGCTGCAAACGCAGCGTGCTGCGCGCAGTCACGCTCGAGTGTCGCCGCTGTCGTGCCGGCGCTTCACCTTGGCGGTCTCGCCCCGGATCGGCAGCCAGTAGTAGGGAATGAACGCGGCGATCACGGCGATGCCGAGAGGAGGAAACAGGGCGCCCAGCAGGGTTCCGGTGGCGATCCAGGCAAGGGCGAGACGGAAACGGCCGGCGATGGCTTTCACACCGGTGGAGTCGATGGTGGTGACGAGCAGCCGGCGATCGTGACGCGCGTGCCACCAGATGAAGTTGAACAGGATGGCCGCCAATTCAAAGGTGATGCCGTGCAAGACGACGGCGATGCGCTGGCCGTGTCCATCGTCGAATGCCTTGGCCAAAACGGAGGCGGCGAAGGGCAGGAACGCGATGTCCATCAGCAGCAGGGTGTTGAGGAACAGCACCGTCCGGTCGGCACTACGGATGTGGTCGAACATGACGTGATGATTGGCCCATACCTGCCCGATCAACATGAAGGTGATGCCGTACGCCAGGTAAGACGGCCACAGCACGGCCAGGCCATGCAACAGGTGCTCGGTGTCCTGCGGCGGGCGGATCTCCAGGACAAGCAGAGTGACGGCGATAGCGATGACTGCATCGCTAAATGCGACGATCCGCGCCGGGTCCCGCGTGGTGCCGAACGGCGTTGACCTTCCTGGTTCACCAGCGGGTTGTGTCACCGGCCCAGCGTGAGACATCAGAGGTCATTGCGCGCGGAGCCGCACCGCGTGTCCTCCAACCGGGCCATGGGGTTCCTCAAAGTAATCCATGGCGATAATTCCAACGCGATCGGTTGAGGGATTGCGCGAGGTAGTCAGCGAGCCGAAGGTTTATTGCCCCTACCTCGGGCGATCGTGGAGCAGCGTGTGGCGAGGCGGTCGGTTCCAGGCGCGCACAGCAGCGGTCGGGACTGGGACGCGGTACGGCGGTGAGCCCGCTCGAGGTGAACGCTGCGGTCGTAGCCGCCGCGGCGGCGATTTACCACCAGTACCACATGGTGCTACCCGTGCTTGCACTGGCGGTCGGCGGTGCCAGCGAGGTTCTGCGGCGCACCGTCAGGTGAACGCGTCCAGAGGGCGGTTCGCCGGTAACGATCAACCGGGACCGCGGCATGGGCGCCGACCGCGCGGCAAGCTTCTAAAAACAATATTAGTTGACGGAATCTCTTGCCAGCACGTAGGCTTCTAATTAACAAGGATCTCATCGTTAGAAGGAAGTGTTCCATGGCTCCCCCGTGGCGACCTGCCGCCGAGTGCGCACGCGCCTTGGGATCTCCGCTGCGCATCTTCGACGCAGGCGTGCCTGCAGACGGTGCCGTTGAGGCCGCCCCGGCCGCGCAGCGTCCCCTCACTGCTGGATCGAGTTTGTGATGAAATCCGCCGAGCATCGCGCCGTAGGCGACGCCGCTGCTGCGGGCGCACTGGTTTACGTCGGCGGCACCTCTGCTGAGGACAGCTTGGTCCTTGGCTACGGCGACGTGGTCGCCTTGAGCGGTGACTTCTTCGCCGGCCATCCCGGCAAGCCCGATTGCGGTGAAGGCAGCCGCGAGCAACAAGAGGGGCTGGCAGCTGATGGCTTGTTCGAGCTGGCCGGCATTGCGGGCCAGCGGGGAACGCAGCCGGGTACTCGAGCCGAAATCATCTGTGCGCTGAAGGTCATGGCCGTCGACGGTGGCTTCGTCGACCCCCGTTTCGAACCCGGTGGGCAGTTCAGCGACTTCCAGTTCACCCCCACCGCGGCGGTGACCGAGGTCGAACGGCGGGTCCGGGATCGCTTTTTGGCCTTGGCCGCTGCCAATGGGGACCACTTCGTCACTCCGGGATCGCCCGACACCACCGGCAGCAACCGCGGCTGCCCGTCCTGCCCGCCGGCTAGCCGCTTTGGTTCAGCTATCGTTGCTTACCGCCGGCTTCACGAACTCGCGCTGGACCAGGCCTGCGGGCTGGGCCGGTGCCGGGGTGACCTGTCTTGGGCCATGGCCAGGGAAGCAGCCGCGCAACACCATCTCACCGATGCCTTCGCCGCAGGTCACCTACGTACTCCGGTCTCCGCGATTCGCCACTTCTGGCACCGCCGCTACCCGCAGTTTTGGCCAAGCCTGGAACACACCGTCGCCGCCGACACCGCTGCGGCGCTACGGGAACTGACCCCCCTGGCCAGATTGCTGCCCGCCGGCATCCTGTACGACCATGTCCTTGCTGCGGTCGAGGCCCGCACCATACGGTTTCCGCCCATCGGGCTGGGCGACTTGTTGGCCCGGGTGTTTCACGACTGGGACAACGACCACGGCCTCATCCTTGACACAGGCGGCGTCTTGTTCGGTGATGGCCATCTCGACCAAGGCGTGGGTATGCGGCTTGCCGTGACTGCTGCCCGCGCTGGCATCGATGACATCGAGGTCGCCTACCAACTGGGCGGCTCCGGCAGCCGGCTACGCGGGCAAGCCCTCTACCACGCGGTCCGGTCCCTCACTGGTGCCCCGCGCGACACCTTCCGGGCCCTGACCTGCGTCCCGAGCCCATCTGCGGTCAACCCTCCCCAGAACTGGCAGGCGCCCGACATTGAAACATTGTGGAACCTGCCGATCGTCGGTACCACGGGTGCCACCGTGGGCATGGCAATCGAACAGACACTGCAGGAGGGCGGTGAAGTCTTCGGCCGGTTAGACCGTCTAGGGCCAGGCGTGTTGGAGTTACCCGGCCTGCTGGGCATGCCGGTCCTGCGGCGATGGGCAGGACACAAAGCCAGCCACGCCTACCACCACGGCTTCATCCAGCACCTCGCCCACGATCCCCACGCAACTGTGCTGGCCGTTGTCGGCCACGAAGAAAGCTCACAGGTGATCGCCACCCACGGGGATGGGGCCGCTCCTGCGCTCCAGGCAGCGGTCTGACACCAGCCGGGATGGGACCGTTGACCAACCTAGCCGGCCAGCGCCCGGGGCCGATGGTGCTCGAGCCAGCGCTATCGAACCGAGGCGCTGGATGGCCAGTCCTGTTGCGCCACCCAAGCCGTTTACTTCTGGCGCGACATCCGCTCCCAGGAGCGCCACAGCAGTGACAAGCGCATTCCTGCCCCGCGGGAGTACTGCCAGGCAGCCCCGGCCACGTCGGCGGTCATCCGGTCAATCCTGGCGAGCCCGGCCGGTGGCCGCTGCCGCCTGGCTGAGACGCGTCCACCGGATTGGGTTGGTCTCGGCATATATCTCTTGCCGTGGGGACACGTCTTCAAGCTCGGGATGGCTCGCAACCTTCGTGGTAACTGCCCGAGCAATGGGCGGTGTGGACCACTGCGACTTCGCGGTGAGCTGCGGGAAGTTTCAGCCCGCAGCTGCGGCGGTGACTCCAAGTGCTGCATCACCCATTTGCATAGCAGGACCCCCAGCAAGCAGCAGGTCGACCAGACGACCGACCACACGAAGAAGAAGAACATCAACCAGGCGAGCACGCCCAGCACCCAAAAATCCACAGCCCAACCGTTCACCCGCACCCGACAATCCCACCAATACCCACATCCGGCGATCAAATCAACACAGCCGAGCTGATTACCAAAAGGTGACCGGGGCTAGACGGATGTCAGGGCAGCGGTGAAGTCTTCCCACACTCCATTACGCCCGGCGGCCGCCCGCTTGCAGCACAGTTGATCCGGTGCAGGACGACGCCGGCAAGGCGCAGCATCAGACTCCCGCGCCACGCACGACCGTAAACCGGCTTCTTGCGTCGACGAGGAGGCCCCCGCAGTGCGTCGGAGGACGTATGGAACTACATTGGCTCGCTCGCGGTGTGATCACCTACGACGGTGCCGTTCTTACGATGCGCTCGACCGGCGGAAGTCATACCTTCCTACCGGGCGGCCATGTCGAGACTGACATTGCTGAGGATTTGAGTCCGCGTTCCTGCGCGGACTACGCGAAGAGCTTGCCATCGACGTTCGGTTGTCCCATTACCTCGGTGCAGTGTCCTGGCGTTGGCCGCGGCCAGAAGTCACCAATTACGAGATCAATCATATATTTGCGGTGACCGTCGCTCCCACGTTGGAGGCTTGGCCAGCCGGGAGCCTGATCTGGAACGTGCCTGGCTACGACCGCACGAATTCGCAGGGGCAAATCTCCAGCCGCTTCCGTTGCGCCCACTGATCAAGGCTTATCTTGGCGGATCGAGGGCAATCTGGTGGGTGCCATGACACCGGACCAACCGACCGGCGCTGCTCGATCCTGGCGCCCCTGTAGTCACTTCGGTAGTGCCGACCTCGGCTCTACCGACGCCATCGGTAATTTCCGTGGCCTCGGCACCCGTTATGGCCGTCATCGGAGTAGTCGCGATAGCTTCGGAATAGTCGCAACTGGAGTAACCGCCATAACCTCAGTAATGCCCGTGACCGTAGGGACCGCTGCGCCCTCGACCTCAGCCACCGGCGGCACGGCCCTTACCAGGGTTTTGCGGGTCGCCGCAGCCGCAGGGATAACCACCACCGGGCAGTGTGCGTGCCGCACGCAGTACCAGCTCACCGACCGGTGCATCATGTCGATCACGTGGTGGCCGTGGCCTACGATCAACAGTTCCGCGTCGGCGGCTGCGGAGACCAAGGTGGGCCCAGGCAAGCCGTAAATCACCTTTTGCTCCACGTCAACCCGCCCGATCGCCTCTGGCACCCACAACCATGCGGCCGCCACCACCTGCGCAAGTTCCCGCTCGGCCCGGGCTCGTTGTTCGGCGACGGGCGCTACCGGTTCAGCCGTGACCGCCGCCTCCCACGCCTTGAACATCACCGGCATCCAGCAGCGAATCGCACGCACCCGGGCGCCGGTCCGTTCGGCGCGTGCCAGTGCCCAAACCAGCCCTGTGTGGCTGGCAGGGGAGCCGTCGATGCCGACGACTAGCAGCTGCTCACCCATCGCAACCTCCTGTTCTATAATCATACTATCTTATCTTTAGAAATCGCGGTGTGGCTGTCAAGAGGAGATCGCTGCCGTAACGGGTACGGGAAGCAACCGGGCGAATCGGACGTGCACCGACTTCCCTACATTGTCAGGGCGTCCGTAAAGCGGTCCACGAGGGCTGGCATGGCCAGTGTGCTTTGCCGGTCAATCTGCGACACTGTGATGCCTGGATGCGTTTTAAGACCCATTTTTTGATCAACCGAAGGTTGCAATGCTGATTATTGGCGATGGTGTCAACACGGTTCCCTGTGGATTTTACACAAGGGAGCACGTTTTCGGATATTCACCAATTGCTCGAAGGCTCATGGATTGTGTTCGTGACTCACGTGGCTGCAATCCTGGAACATCTGTATGACACGCGGGGAGTGGCTGTGCTAGCCGACGAGCGGGCTGATCCGTATCGTCGTTCTGATGGAGCAGGTGCGCGGGAGCTGCGGTGCATGCGGAGCTCGTTGGGTTGGCGAGACGCGCTGTCATTGCGTGCTCTGCTGCGTGACGTGGGACGACGAGCAGTTGTACGACGCGCACCGTCTTGGTGGCACGTGCCGTCCGCCGGAGTCGTTCGCCGGACTCGAACGGCGCCTCGGTGTGTGGTGTCGACGCAACCAGGCGCTTCCCCGTGTCGTCTAAGCCGATGTTCACCCTCCTGGGCATCTGCTGGATAAGCAGTTGCCCGTGCCGGGATCGCCGCCACACTCACCCCGTTGCACAAGTTCTCCACTGCCGGTCGCAGCGCCGAGATCGTCGGTTTCGACCTGTCACGACGCATGCTGGGCAAAGCCGGGCTCGCCAACCGCGCCAACACCGAGCCTGAAGGCCCGGTCCCGCCCACTCAGCTGCGCCGAGCGGCGCACCGCCGGCGGTCAATGCACCCACCACGTTTCCCGGCACCGATGAGGGGGCGCCGCTTGCGGACCATTTTCATCCCGTCGCCGACGCACTGCCCAGCAGTGGCCTCAGTTCCGCGACCCTGTAGGCCACTCATCGGGCCGGTTCGGAAGGTGGGGAAGCCTTCCCGGCAAACCTGGCGACCACACGACAGGGAGGTGTCGCAGTGAAGCGGGTAGCGGGTGACACCCTGCGCAAGGCGGTATGGGATCGACTCGCCATGCTCGACGACTACGTCACTAATGCCGATGATCGCTCCGTACTGTCGGTTGCGCGCACCGAGCTGCCTCGTCTGACCACTGCCTGGCGCGCGGTCCTCATCCTGCACGCGCCGGACCTGCGGGGCCGCTGCCCGGCATGCTCAACCCGCTGGCAGCCCCAACCGGCACCGTGCAGTGTTTGGCAAACCGCACAGGAAAACCTCATCAACGCCTCCACCACGACCCCCCGCAGCACCCGGGGTGGTGCGTCCCCGCAGGAGCAGGCGGTTCCGGCTGATCGTTGGTTCGACATATCGGAAGGTGGCCTGGT
>JAJPIR010000260.1 GCA_021324675.1 Actinomycetota bacterium | reverse complement strand
TTCTCGTACTCCTGCTAGCGGTTGGTGGGACGGGACGGATCGACGTACACGTCGTCACCGTCAATGGTCACGGCGTAGGTGTCCACCGGCTCGGACGCCGGTGGTGACGATGGCTGACCGGTACGCAGGTCAAAGCAGGATCCGTGTAACCAGCACTCCAGACCCTTGCTGGTGATCTCGCCTTCGGACAGGGCAATCTCAGCGTGCGAGCAGACATCGGCCAGCGCGTAGACCTCGTCACCTTGGCGCACCAGCACCACCGGTACGTTGTCGACCTGGAAACCAACCGGCTCGTCGTCTTTAAGATCAGCCAGGCTACAGACCCGTAACGCTGTCATGATGCCGCCTCCGCGGGACCAAGTACGTCGGCGGTCATGATGCCGCCTCCGCGGGACCAAGTACGTCGGCGGTCATACCCCCACCGCCTCCAGCTCCGCCTCGATCGCCATGGTCAGCCGCTCACGTACCTCGGGAATGGTGATCTTGTGCAGGATCTCACCGAAAAAGCCCCGGACGACTAGCCGGCGGGCCTGCTCTAGCGGAATGCCCCGGGAGGTCAGGTAGAACAGCTGCTCGTCGTCGAAGCGCCCCGTGGCGCTGGCGTGGCCGGCACCGACGATCTCCCCGGTTTCGATCTCCAGGTTAGGTACCGAGTCGGCCCGGGCACCATCGGTGAGCACCAGGTTGCGGTTGACTTCGAAGGTCTCCGTGCCCTCTGCGGCTGCGCGGATCAGCACATCTCCTACCCACACGGTGTGCGCCTCGGGTTTGCCGGGGCTGCCTTGCAGCGCACCCTTGTAGGCGACGTTGGAGCGGCAATGCGGGACTGCATGGTCCACCAGCAGACGGTGTTCCAAATGCTGCCCGGCATCGGCGAAGTACAGCCCGAGCAACTCGGCATCGCCACCGGGCTGGGTGAAGGTCACCGTTGGTGATTGCCGGACCAGGTCGCCGCCCAAGCTCACCGTGGTCGCTCGCAGGACCGCGTCGCGACCGAGCAGCATGTGCAGCGCCGCCACGTGTACCGCGTCGTCAGCCCAATCCTGCACGTTGACCAGGGTCAGCCGGGCGCCGTCGGCTAGGACCAGTTCGACGTTTTCCGCATACGTTCCACTGCCCTGGTAATCCAGCAGGACGACGGCTTCGGCGAACGCCTCAAGCCGCACCTGCACGTGCCCATAGGCGAACTCTCCCGGACCCGGACCAGTGATCGTGATGGTGACCGGCTCCTCCACCCGGGCGTGTGCCGCGATTGTCACCACGGTCGCCTGCGTCGCGGAGCTCCACGCCTGGGCGGCCACCCGGTCAGCGGGGATCCCCCCGTCACCGAGCCGCGGATCGGATCGGTCGACTTCCTCGACGACGACTCCGCTATCGGCACCGTCAGTGCTATCGGCCTGCACGCTGACCTGAGCGGTGGCAGTAGCCGCTACGCCTTGATGTAACCCGCGCAACCGCCGCAGCGGGGTGAACCGCCAGTCTTCCTCCCGCCCGGTAGGTACCTCGAAGGCGTCCACGTCGTACGAGGTGAAGCGCTCCCCTCGGGAGACCATCGGCGCACCGAGATCGCCGGCTTTGGCGCCGTGCGAGTGCGCAACCAGGCCGGGTTCCCCCGGCCGGCCAGTGGTAGCCGTCATCTCAGCCGACGGCTCCTCCATCTGCAGTTCGATCAAGCGATTGAGCTCCAGGGCATATTCCATGGGCAACTCGCGAGCGATCGGTTCGATGAACCCACGCACGATCATGGCCATGGCCTCATCCTCGGTCAGGCCACGGCTCATCAGATAGAACAGTTGGTCGTCGCTGACCTTGGAGACGGTGGCCTCGTGCCCCATGGACACGTCGTCTTCGCGGATGTCGACGTAGGGGTAGGTGTCCGAGCGGCTGATCTGGTCCACCAGCAACGCATCGCACTTGACCGTGGACCGGGAGTGGTGGCTGCCCTCATTGACCTGCACCAGCCCGCGGTAGGAGGTGCGGCCGCCGCCGCGCGCCACCGACTTGGACACGATTGTGCTCGACGTGTTCGGTGCCGCGTGCACCATCTTCGCCCCGGCGTCCTGGTGCTGGCCCTCACCGGCACACGCGACCGAGAGCACCTCACCCTTGGCGTGCTCACCGATCAGCCACACCGACGGGTATTTCATGGTGACTTTGGAACCGAGGTTGCCATCGATCCACTCCATGGTCGCGCCCTCGGCCGCGGTAGCCCGCTTGGTGACCAGGTTGTACACGTTGTTCGACCAGTTCTGGATCGTGGTGTAACGGCAGCGACCGTTGCGCTTGACGATGATCTCGACGACCGCGGAGTGCAGCGAGTCGGACTTGTAGATCGGGGCGGTGCAGCCCTCGACGTAATGCACGTACGCGCCCTCGTCGACGATGATCAACGTGCGTTCGAACTGGCCCATGTTCTCGGTGTTGATCCGGAAGTAGGCCTGCAGCGGGATGTCGACGTGCACGCCCGGCGGCACGTAGATGAACGACCCGCCGGACCAGACGGCCGTGTTCAACGCGGCAAACTTGTTGTCGCCAGCGGGGATCACGCTGCCGAAGTACTCCTGGAAGATCTCCGGGTGCTCCCGCAGCCCGGTGTCGGTATCCAGGAACAGCACGCCCTGCGCTTCAAGATCTTCACGGATCTTGTGGTAAACCACCTCGGACTCGTACTGCGCCGCCACGCCAGCGATCAACCGGGCCTTTTCCGCCTCCGGGATGCCCAGCCGGTCATAGGTGTTCTTGATGTCCTGAGGCAGCTCGTCCCAGGAGGTCGCTTGCTTTTCGGTCGAGCGGACGAAGTACTTGATGTTGTCGAAGTCGATGCCGGACAGGTCGGCTCCCCAGTGCGGCATCGGCTTGCGCTGGAACAGGCGTAACGCCTTAAGCCGGGTCTCCAGCATCCATTCCGGCTCATTCTTCTTGGCCGAAATGTCGCGTACCACGGCCTCAGACAATCCGCGCTGCGCGCTGGCGCCGGCGACATCCGCGTCCGCCCAGCCGTACTCGTAGCGACTTAGTCTGGAGAGCGTTTCTTCCTGGCTGAGCGGTGTTCTCACATCCTGCTCAGGGGCGGTCGTCATTCAGACGCCTCCATCCGGTTCAGTGGTGGGGTTTTTGGTGACACGCTGGGGGTGGGCAAGAAAGTCGGCACCGTGGTGACAGCAGCGCTGGGGGCGCGGGGAACATGAGTCGTACAAACCGCGTCGCCGCGGGCGATGGTGGCCAGCCGCTGCACGTGGACGCCCAGCAAGTCAGCGAACGCTGCCGTCTCGGCCTCACACAGCTGCGGGAATTCCGCCGCAACATGCGATACCGGGCAGTGATGCTGGCACAACTGCGCACCGGAACCGACATGCTCAGTTGACGCTGCGTAACCCTCTGCAGTCAGCGCTGCTGCCAGCCGTTGCGCGCGCGCAACCGGATCGGTCGCAGCCACCACCGCGGCTCGGTGCTGGCCAACCAGATCAGTCACTCGACGTTCAGCAAACGAACGGATCGCCTGCTCGCCGTCGCGTTCCGACAGGAAGCGCAGCGCGGCGACCGCCAGGTCGTCGTAGGTGTGCTCGAACTGCGCCCGGCCGGCCGCGGTAAGCAGGAACACCTTCGCCGGACGGCCACGACCGCGGGGCCCCCGGCGCGGCGCCGAGCGGTAAGTCGCCTGCCCGTCTGCAAGCAGCGCATCCAGGTGGCGGCGCACGGCGGCAGAGCTCAGCCCCAGCGAGTCGGCGACCTGGCCGGCGGTCACTGGGCCTTGTTCCAGCAACATCCGGGCCACTGACTCACGGGTGCGACCATCAGCCCCGACGTTTTTCACAACGTCCATGTTACGTAATTCCAGCAGCGGCGCACAACACGTGTCGCGTCCGCGGCTGTTGTTCACCCCAGAAGGGGTGGTCAGCCAGCGCTGCTGGCGTGGTTGGCCGATCGTGGTTGGCTGGCCTCTGCTATGTACAAGTTGCTGTTCTCGCTCGTCTTCCGCCATATCCCCGCTGAGACGGCGCACCATCTGGGCTTCGGATTGATCCGCATGGTGGCCGCAGTGCCCGGGTTGGGCCCATTGCTGCGCTGGTGGCTGCTGCCCCGTGACCCCATCCTCCGAGTTCGCGCGCTCGGGCTCGAACTGCCCGGGCCGCTGGGACTGGCTGCGGGTTTCGACAAAGACGCCCTGGGCCCCGATGCGCTGGGCACCTTGGGATTCACGTTTGTCGAAATCGGCACCTTGACGGCACGGCCGCAGCCTGGCAACCAGCGCCCGCGACTGTTCCGCCTACCAGCCGATCGGGCATTGGTGAATCGGATGGGGTTCAACAACGCCGGCGCGGCAGCGGCCGCCAGCCGGCTGCGTACCCGGAGCGGAAGGGTGCCCGTGGGGGTCAACATCGGCAAGACCAAAGCCGCCGCCGAGCAGGACACGGTAGCTGACTACGTGGCCAGCGCCCGGCTGCTCGCTGACGTCGCGGGATACCTGGTGGTCAACGTCAGCTCACCCAATACTCCCGGCCTGCGCAATCTGCAGGGCGTCGAGCGCCTCCGGCCGCTACTGGTAGCAGTTCGCGAAGCGCTGCAGCAGACCGCCAGCGGCCGCCAGGTACCGCTGCTGGTCAAGATCGCACCAGATCTCGCTGACCCTGATATCGATGCGGTGGCGGATCTGGCATTGGAACTGGGGCTGGCTGGCATCATCGCGACCAACACCACGACTTGCCGAGACGGTCTCAGGACCAGCCGGGAGCAGATCGCGGCGACCGGTCCGGGCGGCCTGTCGGGTGCTCCGCTCAAGGATCGTTCCGTCGCGGTGCTGCGCCGGCTGCACGCCCAGGTGGGAGACCGGCTGGTCCTGGTGTCGGTAGGCGGGATCGAAACCGCCCACGACGCCTGGCTGCGGATCCAGGCTGGCGCCACCCTGGTGCAGGCCTACACCGGCTTGGTCTACGGCGGACCGTTGTGGCCACGGCGCATTCACCGGGGCCTGGCCCGCCTCGCCCGCCAGGCGGGCTACACCTCGATCACCCAAGCCACCGGCACGTCTGCCACGAAGGCATGACGTCGTGAGCTCGACCGCAGCAACATTTCTCCGCCCGGATTTGTCGCTGGCGTCGAGTTCACGGAGCGCCCTGCGTATCACCGATCAGCATGCGGACGCGGGCCAACCTGTCACTCCACCAGGCTGCTTGCCCGGGGTCGCTCAGCCGGTAGGTGTCGAGTAAGCCGGGATCGGGAGTTGGTGGCGTCCGCGGCACGAAAAGGTACCCATCGACCGGCCGCAGCGACGCGGCATCGCCGACCACGTCGCCGTCGAGCAGGGATAGCGTGCCCAGCCCGCAGGCGAAGTCAAGGTCGGGAAGTGCCCCGGCGAGGGCGACTTGCGCGGCGAGACCAACGCTGGTTTCCAGCGCGGAGGACACCACGCAAGGCAGTCCTGCGGCTCCGGCAATCTGCAGCGAGCGCCGTACCCCACCCAACGGCGTGCACTTGATGACCGCTACGTCAGCGGCACGCGCGACTGCCACGCGCAACGGATCCTCGGCGCGGCGGATGGACTCGTCAGCGGCGATGCGTACCTCGACCTGGCGGCGCACGATGGCCAGTTCCTCGATGGTGCGGCAGGGCTGCTCGACGTATTCGAGGCCACCCGCGGCCCTATCAAGCTGGCGAATGTGGTCGACGGCAGTCTCTATGTCCCAGACGCCGTTAGCGTCGACGCGGATGGCGCCACCCGGTCCCAGAGCGTCGCGGACTGCTTCCACGCGAGCGAGGTCTTCGGCAAGGGACTCCGGGTGGTCGGCCACCTTGACCTTGGCTGTGCGGCAGCCAGAGTGTGCCGTGATCTCGCGGGCGCGCTGCGCCCCGACCGCCGGAACGGTGCAGTTGATCGGGATACGGTCACGCACCGGCTGTGGCCAACCTTCAGTGCACTGCTCCACTGCGGTGGCCAGCCAGCACGCAGCCTCCCGGTCGCCATACTCGGTGAAGGGGCAGAACTCGCCCCACCCGGCGGGACCTTCGATCAGCATCCCTTGCCGGATCGTGATACCGCGGAAACGGGTGCGCATGGGGATGGCGTAGATCCGCGCGGCGTCGAAGCGGAGATCACTGGCCATCAACGGGTGGAGTCCTCATCTCGGCGAATGCGGTTGCAGGTGGGCCCAACCAGGTCCCAGCCACACCTGTGGAAGCTGGCGCCGGCGGGGCTACCAGCAGCTATCCCAGCACAGCTGACCCGGATGGCTGGGTTACCCTTCGCGGCGTGGTGGCCGGGAACCTGCGGGGCGACGAGGTACTTCTGCCCAGACCGCCGGCACCGGCCGTAGCGCCATCCCGTCACACCGGCTTCGACGCGATCGAAACCCGCAAGCTCGACATGGTGCGGCGGTTCGGCACCACCGGCGCCTTGCTCATGGCGTTGGGCTCGCTGGGCGCCGGCACGGCACCCGTGCTGGGCAACCCGGTAGTGGGGCACATGGTGGTCGGCCTGCTTCCCAGGATGCCGACCGCCTCGCTGGCGGTGGCGTACACGGGGATTGCCATGGTCGTCCTGGCCTGGCTCTGGCTGGGCGCCCTGGTCAGCCCCAGCCGCCCTCGGCGGATCTCACGAGCCCAGCTGGATCGCACGATGCTGATGTGGGCTGCGCCGCTGCTCGTCGCGCCACCGATGTTCAGCCGTGACGTATACAGCTACCTGGCGCAAAGCGCGATGGTCAACCGCGGGTTAGACCCCTACGTACTCGGTCCCGCCCAAGCACTGGGCATAGACCATCCTTTGGTGCGAGCCATCCCGACCATCTGGCGCAATACCCCGGCCCCGTACGGCCCGTTGTTCCTCACCCTGGGCCGACCGATCGACTGGATCGCCGGCGACGACGTGGTACTCGGCGTACTCCTGCACCGCAGCCTCGCGCTAGCCGGCCTGGTGATGATCGTCTGGTCGATACCGCGGCTGGCCCGCCGGGTAGGCGTGTCTCCAGTATTCGCGCTGTGGCTCGGTGCAGCTAACCCACTGGTGTTGTTCCACCTGGTCAGTGGGGTGCACAACGAGGCGCTGATGATCGGCATGATGCTGGTCGGCCTGGAACTCGTGTTACGTCCCGCAGCGACCCGGCTGGCCACGGTGGGGGGAACGGCACTGATCGCGGCAGCAGCAGAGGTCAAGGCTCCCGCCGCGCTGGCCCTCGGATTTGTCGTGGTGTGGTGGGCCCGGCAGCGAGGTGGCCGCCCGCGCGACTTGGCATGGGCGGCCACAGCGGTCACCGGGACGGCCATGGCGACCACGGTGGCGATCGGGCTCGGTACCGGTCTCGGCTTCGGCTGGGCTGGTGCGCTGGGCACGCCCAACGTAGTCCGCAGCTGGATGTCCGTGGTGACTGAACTCGGCTTGCTAGCGGGATGGATTGGCACATTGCTGGGATTGGGCGACCACACCACCTCGGTGCTTGCGCTGGTTCGCCTCGCCGGCCTGGCCGCCGCTGGCGGGATCTGCCTGCTTGCGCTGTGGCGCTGCTGGCAGGGACGCCTCAATCCATTGGCCGGGACTGGGATCGGGCTGGGCGCGGTAGTGCTCCTGGGTCCGGTCGTGCACCCCTGGTACCTGCTGTGGGCGGTGATCCCCTTGGCGGCATCCGCGACCCGCCCGGCCTTTCGCACCGCCGCTACCCTGGCCTGCGCAGGCCTCGCGGTGGTGGTCGCACCCACCGGCGCAGATTTCCTGTTCCGGGCCTGGGTGTTGCCGGCAGCCATGGCCGCGGCAGCAGTGAGCCTGGTCGTGCCGTTGTTGATGATCCGCGGAAATACGCCACCACTGTTCGGTGTGCTCCGGGCCAGTGCGCCGCGATCTACCGGCGCGACCTAGGCTCTGTGCACGTGAGCCCGTCCGCGTCATCGGCTGCTGTCGAGGTCTGCGGCCTGGTCCGTAGCTTCGGCACGGTTCGCGCCGTGGATGGCCTTGACCTGCTGGTCCAGCCGGCAACGGTGCTGGGCTTGCTAGGTCCCAACGGGGCCGGCAAGACCACCACGGTCGAGGTATGTGAAGGCTTCCTCCGCCCCGATGCCGGGATGGTCCGTGTGCTCGGTCTCGATCCGATCACCGACAGCGCCGCGCTACGGCCCCGCATGGGAGTGATGCCTCAGGGTGGTGGCGCCTACCCGGGAGTTCGAGCCGGGGAAATGCTCAGCCTGGTGGCGGCCTGCTCGGCACGGCCGCTAGACGTGGGGTGGCTGCTCAACGTACTGGGATTAACCGGCGTGGCCCGCGTGCCCTACAAGCGATTGTCCGGCGGTCAGCAGCAACGGCTCGCGCTGGCCTGCGCGCTGGTCGGCCGGCCCGAGGTGGTGTTCCTGGACGAGCCGACCGCGGGCATGGACCCGCAGGCCCGGCGGCTGGTGTGGGACATCATCACCAGCTTGCGCGCGGACGGGGTCAGCGTGGTGTTCACCACTCACCTGATGGAGGAGGCCGAGGCACTGGCCGATCAAGTAGTGATCATCGACCATGGGCGGGTGGTGGCCAAGGGCAGCCCCGCTGACCTGACGTCGGCCGGCACGCAGCGGCAACTGCGTTTCCGGGCTCGTCCGGGCTTGGATCTCGGCCCGCTGGGTACCGCGCTACCCGAGGATTGCCGGACCAGCGAACCGCGGCCCGGTGAATACCTTGTTGATGGCCTGATCGATCCTCAGGTGATGGCCACCGTCACGGCATGGTGCGCCCAGCAAGGGGTGTTCGCCGAAGACCTGCGGGTCAGCCGGCGCAGCCTGGAGGACGTCTTCCTGGAGCTCACAGGTCGGGAACTGCGGTCATGACCAGCTTTTCCCCGGGCACCTTCACACCCGCACCCGGCCGCGGCCGGCTGTCGCGGATGCTGCTCACCCAAGCACGCACCGAATTCATCCTCACCCTGCGCAACGGCGAGCAGGTGCTGCTGACCCTGCTCATCCCCCTGGGACTGCTCGTCGCGCTGACGCTGCTCAACGTGGTGCCGATACCCAGCCCGCGCGTGGACAACGTCACGCCCCGCATCCTGGCGCTGGCCGTGATGTCGACCGCATTCACCGGGCAGGCCATCGCCTTGGGCTTCGACCGCCGCTACGGGGTGCTCAAACGGTTGGCCGCCACCGCGCTGCCACGCTGGTCGCTGATCGCAGGCCGGATGCTCGCTGTGCTCGGGGTGGTGCTCGTGCAGCTGGTGATCCTCGGTGCGGTGGCCTTCGCGCTGGGCTGGCATCTGTCACCACCAGGCCTGGCTCCCGCAGCGCTGCTCATCCTCGCCGGTACCGCAGCCTTCGGCGCGCTGGGAGTACTGCTAGGTGGAGCCTTGCGGGCTGAGGTGGTACTCGCGGTAGCGAACCTGGTCTGGCTGTTGCTGGTGGTGGCCGGCGGCATCGTGCTGTCCGTGCACACCTTGCCCGGCGCGCTGTCCGGCATCGCCGCTGCGCTGCCTTCCGGTGCGCTGGCCGAGGGTCTGCGCACCGCCCTGGTCGCTGGCGTGACCCCCTGGGCCGCACTGGGAGTACTGCTGGCCTGGGCCGCCGGGGCCGCCATTTTGGCGGCCCGGACGCTGCGCTTGTCGTGACTACGCACAAGCACTTACGGCGACCTACCTAGGATCGGGATCGTGAGCGCTGCACCATTGTCCGGGGACCGGGTATTGAGCCCACTGGGTCGGGCCACCGCGATCGCCGCGGTGATCACGCAAGCGGGCATCGCAGTGACCGGCTCGGTGGTACGCGTAACCGGTTCGGGGTTGGGGTGCCCGACCTGGCCGCAATGCTTCCCGGGCAGCCTGGTGCCACAGCCGCATCCCGAAGTTGCCGCTCTGCATCAGTGGATCGAGTTCAGCAACCGGTTGCTCACCGGCCTGGTCGGTCTGGTCGGGTTGGCTTGCCTGGTCGTCGCACTGCTGGTGCGTCCCCGGCGCCGCCGGCTGATCCTGCTGGCAGCGACGATGCCAGCCGGTGTCGTGGTTCAGGCTGTCCTCGGTGGCATTACCGTTCTGGCCGGGCTGGCCTGGTGGACGGTGGCGGCGCACTTTCTGGTCTCTATGGTGCTGGTGTGGCTGGCGGTATCGCTGGTCGCCGCGTTCACCGAGGGTGACGCGCCCCCACGGTGGTTGCTGCCCCCACCGCTACGCGGTTTGCTGCTCACGGCCACCGTCACACTGATGGCCTTGCTGATCGCCGGGACGCTGGTGACCTCGGCCGGTCCACACGCCGGGGATGCGGCTACTCCGCGGCTCGCCCTCAGCGTGGCCGCGCTGGCTCAACTGCACGCCGACCTGCTCGTCGGGTTCCTGGGGCTACTAGTGGGATTGGGGTTCGCGCTACGAGCCGTAGGCGTGCCCGCCGGTACTTGGCGGCGGTACCTGGTGCTGGTCGGGGTGGTGATCGCGCAAGGGGTGCTAGGTGCCGTGCAATACCTCACCGGGGTGCCCGAGGTACTGGTCTCGCTGCATGTGCTGGGCGCCGCCTTGGTCGTGGTGGCGACAGCCGCACTGTGGACCGGTTGCCGGGTCCGCGACGAGACGCCTGCAGTCACGGTCAGTAGCACCCGGCCGCTGGCCAGCACAGGCACAACCTAAGCTATGCCCGCGGTGATCAGAGCCGGGTGCCTGCCACCGCCGCCCTCGCCGGACACCAGGACAACCGTCAGGGCTACCCGCTGACGGAGGCTGCCATGGGGATCTTTGGCGTGGACATCCACCCACGGTTCCAAGCTGGAATCAGCATCGAAGAAATCCGCCGCGAGGGCGTCGACTTCATGGCGGTCAAAGTGTCCGAAGGGACAGACCAGTCATACCTGGCGCTGGGGTCGGGGGACTTCCTACGCCGGGGCCGTACTGCCGGGCTGTTATGCCTCGGTTATCACTACCTGCATCCAGGTGACGAGGACGTCCAGGCGAAGGTATTCACCGAAGCCCTGAGCAGCTCCGGCGTGCCCGGCTTACTCGACGCCGAGGCGCTGGCCGCTGACGGGCAAACGCCCACGCTCAGTGTTGCGGGGATTCACAGCTTCGTCGACGCCTGCACGCGGCTTGGCGCCAGGGTCCCGTTGCTGTATCTGCCCCGCTGGTACTGGGACCGGCTCGGGCGTCCCGCACTGGCCGGTCTGCCACCGTTGTGGGGCTCTTGGTACGTCGACCCCAGCGTGACGTCCGCTCCCGCCTCGGTGATGTACCAGTCACACGCCGCGGCTGGATGGGACGCCTATGGATCGCTGCAAGTTGCGGTATTGCAGTTCACCGATCGCGCTCAGGTGGCCGGTCAGCTCGTTGATGCTGATCACTACCTCGGCACCCGCGAGCAGTTCGCCGCCCTCATCGGCCGGCCACGTCCTGGTAAGGATCGTTCCGAAATGGACCAGCTACCCGCTACCTCGATGCCCGCGAATCCCGACAGCGACCCACGCGGCTGGCCCGAGCTCAACTACGACGTCGGCTTCGATCCTGCCGGCGGGTGGGAGGGAGCGTTCGCGTTCAGCTTCGGAGTTCAGGAATGGGGCGGTCGCTCGGTGGATGCCATCCGGGGCTACCTACGCCTGGCATCGTGGATCCTGGCTGATCGCAGCCTGGCCCCGGTAGATCCGGTGTTCACCCTCGACGGCGGCGGCCAGACGATGTTCGCGCACAACCCGACCCGGACCTACGGTGCACCCGCTGGCGCGGTGGGCCTGACCCTCAATTACGCCGCGCCCGGCGGCGCATACGTCAGCGAGGGTCGATCAGCTTTGACTGGATAGTTTTGACATCTGTGAACCGAAGTTCTGTGCCCGATCAGGTCAACGGCTACCTCGACTGGTATTTCGGCTGGCACCCGGTACAGGCTGATGCGCTGGGCGCTTCCGGATATGCCAACCGGCTCGGCGACTTCAGCGCCACGTCCTTTGAAAAGCCGTCATCGGGAGGCTGGGCAGTGGCTGGCCCGGTTCGAGGCCGAACCGAACGGCATCGACCGGGACCTCATCGTGTCGTCACTACGCGGCGTCACCTTGATGGGCTCCTGGCCGGCCTGGCGGCGTGACCCTGCGGTATATCTCGGCCCGGTGCTGGCCGGGCTGCTGTTGCCGTTCCTGCACCGGTTGCGCCCCGAGGCGGAACTGGTGGACGGGGTGATCAGCCGGCTGGCGGAGGTGCCCGCGGTACTCGCCGCATGCCGGGACAACCTCGACGCCGGGCTGGCGGCACCGCGACTGGTACGCCGCGGTCTCAAGCAGGCCGCGGCCGGACCGGCATTCCTGCGCAACTCCCTTCCCGCCGAGGTGCATGATCCCGCGCTGCGGGGCCGCGTAGCAGGCGCCGCAGCGCTCGCTGTCCAGGCCTTCGAGGAGACCACCAGCTTTCTGACCGACTTCGCCGAGCGCGCCACCGGCGACTGGCGGATGGGCGAGAAGCTCTACTCGAACTTGCTCACGCAGCGTGAGCTGCTTGATTACGGAGCCAGCGAGCTGAACCGGCGCGGTGCGGACGCGTGGACGGCGCTGGATGCGCAGATGCGGGAGCTGGCCGCCCGGGTGCCCGGGGGCAGCAGCGACTGGCGGTCGACCATGGAAGCCCTGCAGGACGACCACCCGCCGACTGTTGAGGCCATGCGCGCGGAGTACGAGGCCGAGACGGCGCGGGCCCGAGCGTTCCTGGCCGACCGCGAGCTGGTCACCTTCGCCGACGGGGAACGATGCCGGGTGGTACCCGCACCGGCCTACCAGCGCCCGATCATGGCGGTGGCCTCCTACCTGCAACCACCAGCCCTGACCCGGTCGCGACTGGGTCACTTCTTCGTGCCCTACACCCCTGATGGTGCCACCGAGGAGCAGCTAAACCAGCGGCTGCGGACCAATGCCCGAGCACAGTTGCCCACCATCGCGGTGCACGAGACCTACCCCGGGCACCACTGGCAGCTGTCCTGGGCGGCGCAGACGTCCCCCGCGGTGCGAGCGGTGCATCGCAGCAGCTACTTCGCCGAGGGCTGGGCGCTCTACGCCGAAGGCATGATGCGCGAGCAGGGGTACTTCACCGATCCGGCGCACGAGTTGGCTCACCTGGATGCCCGGATCTTCCGGGCCGCTCGGATGGTCGTGGATACCGCACTGCACTGCGGCGACATGGATGCGGCGCAGGCCGAGGAGTTCATGGCCAGCCACGCGTCGCTGTCTCGCGGCACCACAAAGGCGGAGGTCGACCGCTACTGCGCCTGGCCGACGCAGGCTCCTTCCTACCTCACCGGTTGCCTGGAGATCGAGCGGTTGCGCGCGCAGTGGCCAGGGCCGCTACGGGAATTTCACGACACCCTGGCCGGGTCCGGCTGCCTGCCGCTCGGGCTTGCCAGGCGCGCCCTGGCCGCCAGCTCATAGGGTGAGGCCGTGCGCGCGATTCAGATCCACGAAACTGGTGGCCAGGACGTCCTTCAGCTCACCGAGCTCCCCGATCCACAACCGGGCGCAGGCCAGCTCCTCGTCAAGGTCGCCGCGGCAGGCGTCAACTACATCGATACCTACCACCGCAGCGGCGCGTACCCGATGCCGCTGCCGTTCATTCCCGGCTCGGAAGGCTCGGGCACCGTCATCGCTGTCGGACCGGATACCGCTGACAGCATCGTGGTGGGAGATCAGGTGGCGTGGGCGCTGAGTCCAGGTAGCTACGCCGAATTTGCCGTGGTGCCCGCAGGGCAGGCCGTGCCGGTACCCGCCGGCGTGGACCTGGAGGTCGCCGGCGGCTGCCTGCTGCAAGGCATGACCGCCCACTATCTCGCCGTATCCGTGCACGCAGTTCAATCCGGCGAGACGGTGCTCGTGCATGCCGCAGCGGGCGGGATGGGACTGCTGCTGACCCAGCTGGCCACCTCCCGGGGCGGTCGGGTGATCGGCACGGTGTCCACCGCCACGAAGGAACAGATTGCGCGGGAGGCGGGGGCCGCGGAGATCATCCGGTATACGGAGGTCGATGATATTGCTGGTGAGGTCCGCCGGCTGACCGGCGGGGAAGGTGTCGCTGCCGTCTACGACGGGGTTGGTGCGTCAACGTTCGATGCCAGCCTGGCCTCGCTGCGGCCACGCGGGATGCTCGCACTCTACGGTGCGGCGAGCGGGCCGGTACCGCCAGTGGATCCGCAACGGCTGAACTCGGCTGGCTCCGTCTTTCTCACCCGACCGAAGTTGGCCGACTACGTCGAGACCCGCGAGGAGCTGCTGTGGCGCGCCAGTGAGGTGTTCGGTGGCATCCAGGCCGGGTCATTGCGGATTAACATCGGCGGCCGCTACCGGCTTGCCGATGCCGCTCAAGCGCACCGGGACCTGGAGGGCCGGCGCACCACCGGAAAGCTGCTGCTATTGCCGTAATGAGCCGGATTACCCCGATCTGTTAAGCCCCTCGACCAGCTTGGCAAGATTTGCCAGCGCCATATGCGTGCCCGTTTCATTATCGGCAGATACCACGCCGTCAGGAATCCCTTCGTGCACAATACGGACATCAGTGCCGCCGTCTGCGTCGGTGAGCGTGGTAGTCAACTTCATCGTGCCACGAAGCTTTGGCTCTGAAGTCTCAAACTCAAAGATTTCGACGACCTGCTCGTCCGGCACAAGCCTCACGAAATGCCCGTGATAGGTGTCAGTATGCGGCGATGACTTGCCCGTCTCACTCGGCGCATCATAGATCAGCGAGATTCGAAACGAGCCGCCCTCGTGGGCATTGAAGTCATGTACATGACTGGTCATGCCGGCCGGGACTCGCCATTTTGCGATAGCGGTCGGGTCCAGCAATGCTCGATAGACCACCGATCGCGGGGCGCGGACGTACCGGGTGACCTGCGTCGAATACACCCCCTCACCGTATAACCCTACCCGCAGTCTGGATGCAGACTGCTGTTACCGGCCGCGAAAAAACAGCAATCTGCATCCAGACTGCGCGCCGAGAAGGCGGAGCCCGTGATCAACTCACCATCCGCCGGTGAGGCGCTGGACCCGCCACAGGGCTGGTCACCATCTTCCCGGTTCCGTGCAGGGGTTAGCCTGCGCGGGTGTCGAAGCGAACGCGACGCGACATGCGCCGTCCCGGCAAAGGACGGCCAGGCCAGGGCAGGCCCGCCCAGCGGCGTGCCCGGCCTGATGAGCCTGACCTGATGGCAGATGTCGCCACCGCCCTCATCGAGGACGAGCCGCTGCTGCTCCTGTCCCTCGTCAGCTCGCTGCTTGCCGCCCTTGAGCCGCGCCGCCCCGGCCCGTTGGAACTGGCGCCCGAGCCCGACCTGCCGACCCGTGATGAGCTGGTGCGGATCTTTCTCGGCGCGCCACTGGTGGAGACTTCGGCGATCCTGGCGGTGATCGCAGAGCTGTCGGGCGACGACATCACGCGCCGCCGGATCCGCCGGGAAATCACCGAGCGGGCGCACGCACTACCCGGATGGCTCACCGACCTACATCGCACCACGGTGCAACGAGTCGTCGAGATGGTTCACGTGCTCGGGGACGGCGACAACATCATGATCGGCTTGAGTCTGCCTGGCGATTATGCCTTGTCGATCGTGGTCTACATCGATCACAACATGGGCACGCTGGTCAAAGACGCCTTTGCCGTGCCCGCGCCGCTGGATGAGCTGATCGAGCAGATGCGCATCGCCAGCGGCGGCGGCCCGGACACCACGTGGACGGACCTGGATCCCGCTGACGCCCGGGTTCGGATCCGGGACGCGATCGAGCGGAGCGATATCACATTCCCGCCGTGCGAGACCGACTCTTGGCCGGCCTGCCGGCCGCTCGTTGAGTGGGCCGTGGGCATGCTGCCCGTCGGCGGGAAGGGATACCGGCGGCCGAACTGGAGCGCCGAGCGATTGCGCAAGCTCACCGATCGCTTCTTCGCTTCTCCGTATGGCAACGGCCTCGACGACGCCGACCATCGGAGCTTGCTGGAGGCGCTGCTGTGGTTTGGTACCGACTACGGGCCGGGCGACCCGCTTCGCTGGAGCCCAGTGGCAGTGGAGATCCTGCTCGTCGACTGGATTCCCCGCAAGATTGCCGCCAGCGTCGCCTACCTGGCCAAGGCACCCGAACTGCTCCGTGCCTTCATCCGGTTCTGCCACCACGAACGCAAGATCCGCCCAGGTCTCACCGAGGAGACCCTCGCCGCGGTCGACGAGTACGAGCCGGAGTACCAGCAGATCATTGCCGCCCCGCGGCCACAGGGACCCGCCGCCCTGCTCTCCGCGATCGGGGCGGTGCACCCGGACGGTCCATGGCCAGACCTTGACGGCGAGTTTCCCAACATCGGCGAGGTCATGCTCGACTCGTTGCGTCGCGCCGTGGGCAGCGAGGAAGCCTTGGCTGCACTCGACAACACCCCCCTGCCCGATGAGCCCTTCGACTGGCAGCCCATCCCCGCTGATATCCACCAGCGAGTGGGAGAGGTACTCGGGCTGCTCGATCGCTGCTGCGACGAGCGGCTGGACGTGGAATACCGCACGGCGTGCCGGCGGGTGCTGGGCCGGGCGGCCGCAAAGGACCCAGACATCTTCCGCCGCCGCGGGCGCGCCGGGACCGCCGCCGGAGCGATCTGCTGGATCGTCGGGAAGGCCAATGACCTGTTCACCCCAGCAATGCCGGTCAAGGATCTCATGCAATTTTTCGGCATCGGCCAGGGCAGCGTCTCGCAGCGCAGCGAGGTTTTCCTGCGTGCCATCGGCATCGATCCCGGCGATCGCTTCGGGAGCATGGACCTGGGCTCACCCGACTACCTCACCTCAGGCCGCCGCACGGAGATCATCACGTTGCGCGATCACTACCGGGCCATGGTGTGACTACGGCCTGGTAGTACTTCTCGATCTCGACAGCAACCGTGGCATCGTCGTGTCCTGCCCAGGCCAGCAGGGTGAGGCGATCCGGCAGCGGGATCGCGGACAACTCGTAGGCCGACACAGCCACCGACCCGGTCAGGCACCGGTATAGCCGGTCGAGGGCAGCTGACGTCAGCAGCGCCATGAGCAGCCGGGCTGTGAGCGGAGATTGCGGATCGCTGCACGTCAGTACGTTGACGTGATTTTCCACGACAACGCGGCCACCCCAGCGCGCGAGGCAGCCGGCGTCTAACTCGGCGGCAATCAGGCGCCGGGGCTGTTCCGGGGCGGTGGTCCGCTGCACCAGCACCGCTGGGCGGTCCAAGACGAGGATCCGATCGTCGCCTGGCCGTAACGCCAGCCACCGCTGCGGCTGGCGGATTCGCGCGCGGCGGGGCGTTCCGCCGTCCAGATCGGCTGCCCACACGATGGAGACGCCGCTGTCACCGCGATTGGCTGAGATGCGTGCCTTGGCCCGGTTCCACACCAGCGGTCCGGTGCTGACCTTCCAGCCGTAGTCGGGCAGCCGGGCGTGCAGGGTCGCCGCGCGGCGCACCAGCGGCACGTCCGAGTCCCTGCGCGGCAGCGGCCAGGGCAGGTCCGGCCGCGCCGGCGGGCAGGCCGAACCGATGCGTGCCGGGGTGGGCTCGTCGTTCACCTCGAGTGCGGCGCAACGAATCTCCCCCGGCAGGGCACCACGCACGAACGTGGCCAGGACGGTTTCCTGAATCACTCCGGTGGAGAAGACATCGGTGCGCTCGCGCACGTAGGTGATTCGATCCAGGGGCGCATGAGCCGCGAGGTGCGCGCGCAGCCGCTGGAAATAGCAGCCCCCCAACCATCCCGCCGGCACCAGGGCAGCGAGTACCCCGCCCCGCCTGAGCTGGGCGGTACCTGCGGCCATGAACAACGTGTACCGGTTGGCATGGCCATAAACTGCGCGCGACCAGCGCAGCCGCTCATGATCGGCGAGACGGATCCTCCCGTACGGCGGGTTCATCAGCACGGCCGCGGCGCGCACCTCGCGCGGCGCCAAGCCATCACCGGCGTGCAGCAGCGCTGGCAGTAGCGGTCGCCGCACTGCCGGCAGCTGCGCCCACCAGGGCAGCAGCACTGAGGCCAGCGCGACGTTGCCCAACCACACCGCCGCCTCGTCGAGATCACAACCACCGACCGCGGTGGCTACCCCGGCCAGCACACGCTCAGGATCAGCGCAGCAGCGAAGCCACGACCGCAACGGGGGCAGCAGCAGCGCACCCGCTCCGCAGGCCGGGTCGAACACCAGCCCGTCAATCCGGCCACCGGCCGTGGCTCGGGCCTGCTCCCACAATGCCGTAGCCAGGGCCGGCGGCGTGTAGTGGCGACCGGTGTGACCGCGCACCCCTGGATCGAGGGCAGTGACGTAGGCATCACCAAGCTGCTCGGGTGCCGCGTCGAGCAAGTCCATCCGGGGCTGGATCCGTGACCGTGCCACTGTGCTGGGCAGCTCAGCGGCGATGGCACAGTCAACATCAAGGCAGGCGCCACTGAGTCCGGCTGCCGCCGCCCGGCGGGCCCACCAGGCCGGCACGGTGGCCAGCACGGCAGCAGCACTGTCCGGGACAGTGGCGCACGTCGGGGTCAACGGTCCCCGGCAACCACGGTTCCGGCTGGGCGAGGCCTCGTTATTGGTCATCAATTGGCGCTACCCACCTGCCATGGCGCCCACGACGAGGTAGGGATCGGCTCCGATCGCGACCGCATGCGGCAGTGGCATGTCCGGCGGCTCATGGGAGAGATCCCGCTCGCAGGCGAAGAAGCGCACGAACGCACGGCGCTGGCCCGTCGCATGGTCGCGGATCGTCCCGCGCAGCACCGGATACCGGGCCTCCAGCGCGTCGAGGACGGAGCGTTGCGTGACTGGACCGATGACCTGCACGGAAACCTCTCCCTCGACACGCGCCAACGCGCGCAAGTGCGCCGGGAGGACGACGCGGATCACGGCAGCGTCTGCGCTTCGACCGACAGCACGGACGGCAAGTCACGAACAATGGCCGCCCAGGTGTTTCCCGCGTCCGCCGAGGCGTAGACCTGCCCACCGGTGGTCCCGAAGTACACCCCGCACGGGTCGAGCGAGTCGACGGCCATCGCGTCGCGCAAGACGTTGACATAACAGTCGCGCTGCGGCAGCCCGCTGGTAAGCGGCTCCCAGTGGTGCCCGCCGGTGCGGCTGCGGTACACCTGCAATTTGCCCTCTAGGGGGTAATGCTCCGAGTCGCTGGTGATGGGAATGACGTAGATGGTGTCCGGTTCGTGGGCGTGCACGTCGATCACGAACCCGAAGTCAGTAGGCAGATCGCCGCTGATCTCGTGCCACGACTCACCAGCATCGTCGGTGCGCATGACGTCCCAATGCTTCTGCATGAACAGCACGTCCGGCCGCGAAGGATGCATCGCCAGCCGGTGGACACAGTGGCCGACTTCAGCGGTCGGATCCGGGATCTGTTCCGAGCGAAGGCCATGGTTGGCCGGCCACCATGTCTTGGCCGCGTCGTCAGTGCGGAACACACCGGCGGCCGAGATCGCGACGAACATCCGCCCCGGGTTGGTCGGGTGCTGCACGATCGTGTGCAGGCACATCCCTCCGGCACCTGGCTGCCAGGACGAGCCAGAGTCGTGGTCACGCAGCCCGGACAGCTCCTGCCACGTGTGGCCACCGTCGACCGTGCCGAACAAGGCGGCATCTTCTACACCCGCGTAGACCACGTCTGGGTCGGTTAACGACGGTTCAAGATGCCACACGCGAGCGAACTCCCACGGATGCGGCGTGCCGTCATACCACTGATGGGTGCCGGGCACCCCGTCGTAACTGAACTCGTTGCCCACCGCCTGCCAGGTCGCGCCACCGTCATCGGAGCGCTGGATCAGCTGCCCGAACCAGCCAGTGGATTGGGATGCATAGAGCCGCGCTGGGTCCGCGGGAGATCCGGTGATGTGATAGATCTCCCAGCCGCCGAAATGCGGGCCGCTAACATCCCAGTGCTGGCGCTGCCCATCTGATGTCAGGACGAATGCGCCCTTGCGCGTTCCCACGAGCACCCGTACCCGGCTCATCCATCACTCCTTACGATCAATCTGCTGCTCCGCTAACCGGTGTGACGATCGGCGCGGCAGGAATTCACCGCTTGGCTGCTCGAAATGTCTTAGTGCCGGCGTAGCATCAGCTGCCGTGCCAGCCCAACCCCGTGCGCCTGTCCAGCCTCCTGAGGTCGATCGCAGCAAGCTGTTGCCGGAGGATCTGGAGCAGCACCGCCGGGAACTTACCGGCTACTGCTACCGGATGCTGGGCTCTTTGTTCGAAGCCGAGGATGCGGTGCAGGAGACGATGGTGCGGGCCTGGCGGGGACTCGACGGGTTCGAGGGCCGGTCTGCGGTGCGCTCGTGGCTCTACCGCATCGCCACGAACGTGTGCCTCGATTTGCTGCGCGGGCGACAGCGCCGGGCGCTGCCGGTGGATCTGGGGCCAGCCTCGACAGCAGACTCGTTCCGCGGCTCGACACTTCCAGAGCACGCCTGGGTACAGCCCATGCCGGATGCCCGAGTCCTGCCTGAAGATGGCGACCCGGCCGAGTTGGCGGTGTCAAGAGAGAGCGTGCGGCTGGCCCTTATCACCGCCCTGCAGAACCTTCCGCCTAAGCAGCGGGCCGTACTGATCCTGCGCGAGGTGCTGCGCTGGCAGGCCTCCGAGGTGGCTGAGCTGCTGGAGACCAGCGTGGCGTCGATCAACAGCGCGCTGCAGCGAGCTCGGGCCACGCTTGCGGCCCGCGACGCCTCCCACTCACCCGCGGTTGACACCGAGCAACGCGCGCTGCTCGCTCGCTACGTGGACGCCTTCGAGAGCTACGACATCACGTCCCTGGTTTCGCTGCTGCACGACGATGCCGTCATGTCGATGCCGCCCTACGACTTCTGGCTGCGTGGGCCAGTCGAGATGGGCCGGTGGTTCCTCGGTGAAGGCAGCGGATGCCGGGGTTCGCGCCTGGTGGCGACGGCGGCGAATGGCTGCCCCGCGTTCGGCTCCTACCGCCCGGACGGCCATGGCGGTTACCAGCCGTGGGCTATCCAAGTCATTGAGATCTCAGGCGATCGGATCATCGGGCATCACAACTTCCTCGACACCGCGCTGTTCGCCGCCTTCGGCCTGCCGGCCCGTCTCGAGGCGTAGGCCTCGGGTATTGCTTACCAGCTCGCCGAGGCCGATCAGGTCCAGTAGCCCGACCAGCTGCGGGCAGGCACCGCGCAGCTGGATCGAACAACCCAGGCGTCTCGCGGCGAGTTGCCACCTCGCCAGCTGGTTCACCACGGCGAGGTCGATATGTTCCCGGGGCGCCAATGGCCAGCTGGCCAGCTCGACGCCACCCCGGACGAGCACCACCACAGCGCCGACCTCTGCTCGCCGCATACCCGGCCGCATACCCGTTGGACGACCAGGCACCGGCTAACTCACCGGTGATCCGATGAGTAACCCCTGCTGGCCAGCTGCCGCCGTACGATTCGGTGCATGTGCCGCAACATCCGCCCACTACACAATTTCGACCCACCTGCCACGCGCGACGAGGTGTACAACGCGGCGTTGCAGTACGTGCGGAAGATCAGCGGTTCCACGAAGCCGTCACGGATCAACGCGGAGGCGTTCCAGCGGGCGGTCGACGCGGTCGCCGACGCCTCGACGCGGCTACTCAATGAACTGGTGACCACGGCACCACCCAAAGATCGGGAAATCGAAGCCGCCAAAGCTCGTGCTCGCGCCGCCACCCGCGCCTAGAACCCAGGGCCTTAAAATTCCGAGGCCCGAGAATCCCGGGGCTCTAAGATCCCCAGACCCTAAGATCCCAGACTCAGTGCAGGAGGGGCGGCCAGGCCAGGACTGAGTCGACGGCGATCGCGACGAACAGCAGCGCCAGGTAAGTGTTGGACAGATGGAACAGGCGCATCGGGTTGACCGCCAGGCCACGCCGTATAGCGGCGTGCAGGCGGTGCGCCATCGTCAGGAACCAACCACCGGCGAGCACCGCCACCACGACGTAAACCCAGCTGGTGGCCGGCAGCAGCAACAGGCTCCAGGTCACCATCAACCAGGTGAACAGCACGATCCGGCGCGCCACCGATAGCGGGGAAGCCACGGCAGGCAGCATCGGCACTCCCACCCGCTGGTAGTCCTCGCGGAACTTCATGGCCAGCGCCCAGGTGTGCGGCGGAGTCCAGAAGAAGACCACCCCGAACATCACCAGCGCAGGCCAGCTCACCGTGCCGGTGACCGCTGACCAGCCGATCACGACTGGCATGCACCCGGCAGCACCACCCCAGATGATGTTCTGCGCGGTCCGCCGTTTGAGCAGCAAGGTGTAGCCGAAAACGTAAAACAGGATCGTTGCTACCGCCAACACCGCCGACAGCAGGTTGGTGGTGGCCCACAACCAGCCGAACGCGGCGACTCCCAGCCCGATACCGAACATCAGCGCATGCCGGACGGGCACCTCGTGGGTAACCAGCGGCCGGGATTTGGTGCGTTTCATCTGAGCGTCGATGTCGGCATCGATGACGCAATTCAGCGCGTTGGCGCTGCCGGCAGCCATGCTGCCACCGAACAAGGTGGCCGCGATCAACCACAGCGACGGTACTCCGCGGGCGGCAAGCAACATCGCGGGAATCGTCGTCACCAAGAGGAGTTCGATCACGCGCGGCTTGGTCAATGCAAGGTAGCCGCGCAACACACTGGCACGCCGGCGAATACGCGATTCGCTCGGAGCCGCAACGGTACTACTCACCGCGTTCCCGGAATTGGGACGCTGTGCTCACGGTGGCTCCTCCCGACCGCCGGATCCGGACGCGCAGGCATGGACATCCGTTCGGCGGGTACTCCCTCCGAGGAGATGTTAACTGCGCTAACCCGCGTGTTCCCCCTCGGGGCCGCTCTGCAGGGGGAGATCACAGCCGGTCCCCGCTCGCTAGGGTAGGTAGCGACCAGGAAATACCCCGAGACATCAACCCCGAGACATCAACCCCGACACAGGCCGGAGCACTTCAGCCTCGCGGCGCCAAAACGAGCACAGTCAGGAGCACCAGCGTGTCCGTCATCGACGATCTGACCCAGCTCACCACTCCTCGGGTGCCAGACGACTGGACCGATGTGGACACCC
>JAJPIR010000006.1 GCA_021324675.1 Actinomycetota bacterium | reverse complement strand
CGTGGTCGACGCGCACCTCGACCCTGTCGATACCCTTCGTCTGCGCCCAGGCAATACCTGTGATCGGAGCGTCTGGGATGACTCGTCCGAATGCGCCGGGACTGTCGATCCGGGACATCGTCTTGATCGGGGCCCGTTGCCCCCAGCCGCGTTGCAACCAGTAAGCCCGCTTCGTGTCGAACGTGGTGAGCTCCATATCGGTGATCCACTTGGTGCCGGACACGAAACCGTAGAGGCCAGGGACGATCATCCGAACCGGGAATCCGTGCTCGATCGGCAGCGGCTCGCCGTTCATCCCGATCGCCAGCATGGCCTGGCGGCCTGGGTCGGTCAGGACGGCGGTCGGGCTACCGCAAGTCCACCCGTCGACACTGGTGGTGAAAACCTGATCAGCACCCCGCCGCACACCAACCTCTTTGAGGAGGTCGGCCAGCAGCACGCCAGTGAAATTGGCCGTAGAAATATAGGGCCCGCCAACCTCATTGGACACGCAAGTCATCGTCACAGGACGCTCAATCAGCTTGCGCGATTTCAGGTCTGCCCAGTTCAGTGTGAGTTCCCGGTCGACCATCCCGTGCACCCGTAGCCGCCAGTCCTCGGCCCTTAGTTGCGGCAGCGTGAGGTTGACGTCCACCCGGTAGAAGTCCCGGTTCGGGGTGAGGAAGGTCGGTGACCCGTCAGAGGCGAAATCCGCCCCGGCCGGGATCGGCGGCGCGGCCACCGTGGGCACGATCCGCCCGAGCGCCTTGCGGGAGGCCTCGATGCCACCGCGCCCGGTCAGCAACTGGCCACCGGCCGCCGCGATGCCGGCGCCTGCCGCGACTGCCACCGACCCGACGAGCAGCGCGCGGCGAGACATCCCCGCCGTCACCTCGTTCCCTGTGGGGCGCTGACTGAGTCCTCCCCTGCGGTGTAGGACGACGAACGTCCCCACGCTGACGATCAGCGCAACCACCGGGGCGAGCACATCGAGCGCACCGGCGGTGGGCCGGGTCAGCACCGCGAGGGTGGCGACCACGCCGAGCACCACCAGCAGCACCAGCCCAGGTCTGCGAGAGCGCCGGGACAACACTCCGGCAGCCACCCCGACCAGCCCGATCACCACCGCCATGCCCGAGAGCAGAACAACCTTGTCGTAGCTGCCGAAGGTGCGGACCGCGAAATCCTTGAGCCAAAGTGGGGTGAGGTCAATCGCCGTACCACCCACCGCGAGCAACGGCGAGGAACTCGGCGAGATAAACCCGCCCACCAGATGTCCCACCGCCAACCCCGCGACCATCGACAACAAACCAACCAGGGCCGCCACCGGAACAGACAGTCGGCACGTGATCACATCTAGCCATTCGAAATCCACCGACCAGCGGTTCACCAGGAAACCAGATCGTGATAACCCTCACCAGGTCAACGCGACCCGCAAAACGCTGCGCCTCCACCCCCCTAGAGGCAATGCCACTAACTTAAGAGGCGTTTTCGCAGGTCAGATCTGTTTCAGTCGAAGCGCTCGCCCGCGTCATGTCGTCCCTCGCGACAGCACCACCTGGAACTTTGGCGACCCTGTGCCCCAGGCCCTTCGCTCCGGGTTTCACATCAGCCCTCCTCAGCGCCTCAAGACCCATGTTGAGCTGGGAAACGCTTAAGTTAGTGGCATTGCCCCTAGAGGCCATGCTCACCCCGTCGACCAGAATCACTCGAATCCGGTTCGCCGTACTTGACTCACAGTTCCGGATCCGCGTCCGCATCACGGTGTGCCATGCAACGCCCAGTTCGGCGCAGATGGCGCGGTGTCCCCCCGACCGACACTGAGCTGAACCGCGATCGTTCCTGCTGGAAAGGACGTGAGAGCGCGGACGCCATGGAAAGCAGACGGCCCCCACCCCCTGATGGGAGTGAAGGCCACCATCAATCACTTGCCGGTTTAGTACCCCCCAAGAATCCCTAGGAGTCCGCCGCCCTCGTGACGATCGTAGTGCTCGCCACGGTGGCCGCCGTAGGAGCTCCGGTGATAGTCCCCATGGCTGTAGTGGCGTTCAGAACCACCGTGACCACCCCAACCGCCGTAACCACCGTCGCCGTAACCGTGGCCACCACAACCACCAAGTGAAAAGATTTCCGCGATCTTCATATGCCACCCCTCTACTATTTTATTCCCAGGAACTGCTGTTTCTAGGATGACGCACCTACCGCGAGAAACGGTGAGCTTATCGACGACACCAACCCGTGATCAGGTTTCTCATCACCGACCCCGTGGCCATCGGCAGCGGCCAAAAAGGCTGCCACCGAAACGGATAACCGGGACGACGTCATGACTAACCTTTCGCGCCCCACCGACAAACGGTTCGATCTGAGACCCAAAACGTGACAGAGCTCACCAGGTGAGCACCGGCCTCACCGCCACCGTTCAACAGCGTGCTCCCAACCATCGACACATGACTCGAGTCCCTCGTCGAGTGGCAACCCGACGATGACCTCCGGGCCAGAGCAACGGTCGCGCTGACCCCAAGCTGGGCCAACACCATGCCCGTCGTCTGGTGGATCTCCGCACGGCCATGCAGCCAGTGATCCAGCCACACCCCATCACCGGGATCGGTACGCACGCCCAGGAACATCAGTGTGTGGCCATATCCGCAGCACTCATCACATCCCGTAAGTGCCCACCGCTCAGTAAACCCGGAGCCAACGTCCGTTGGCAGCATGCACCAGTCCGCGAGTCAAGCTGTTCCAAGTT
>JAJPIR010000115.1 GCA_021324675.1 Actinomycetota bacterium | reverse complement strand
CATCGTCAGCACCGCGATGGCCGACCTCCGCGGGATCGCCCGGCTCGCCCGCGCACTGACCACCGGCACACTCCCGGTACACGACCTACGCACTCAACTGGGCCGGGTCCCGCTGGAACCGGCCACACCAGGCGTGCCAGCCGGACTAACCCGCCAACTGGTGCGCTTCGCCGCCGTCGGGGCGTTAAGTACGGTGCTCTATCTGGTTCTTTACCTTTCTCTCCGCGCCCCGCTGGGTGCGCAGGGCGCCAACGCGGTGACCCTGCTCCTCACGACGATCGCGAACACAGGACTGAACCGCCGGTTCACCTTCGGTGTCGTCGGGCGGCAGCTGGCAACCCGCCATCAACTTCAGGGACTGATCGTCTTTGCGCTCGTCCTGGGTCTGACGAGCAGCACTCTCGCCATCGCGCACTCGATAGACTCGAGCCCCCACCCCGTGATCGAGGTAACGCTGCTCGTCGCAGCGAACATCGCCGCCACGTTGATCCGGTTCCTGCTGCTTCGCCGCTGGGTCTTCCGCAAGACTTCGCACTGACGATCGCGGCGGACGCGCCTCACTCCTTGCGGCACAGCGCCCAGGTGCTGAGTCCAGGCAGTCCAACGCCGGCGCGGGAGGCAAAACCGGACAAGGCGTTGTCTGCGGCGAGCATTGCGGTCACCGCCGCGGTCAGCGCTGGTCCGTGAGTCCAGCCACCTACACCCTGTGTACCTCCACACCCGGCATCCGTGACACCAGCATCCCCAGTGCTGGTGTCGACTGCCTGCCCCCCAATCCCGGGAATCGACCGGGTTCCACGGGCAAGCTCAACCAGCTTCCCCATCGCGCGCGGCAGAAGCAGCGCATGAAACAGCCCACCGCCGCAGACCCGCCGCAGACCGACCTGCGCAAGCAATCGGCGTAGTTGGGCCGGCTGGTAGCGCCGGTAGTGCCCGAGGAATGCATCGTGGCGGGTATAGAGCGCCTGCCACGCGGGCACGCTTACCAGAACCCAACCCCCTGGCCTTAATCTGTCGCAGACCAAGCCTGTAAGCAAGGCATGGTCATCCGGGACGTGTTCGATCACATCAAGCAGTAGTATCAGATCGAACAGCCCCTCCGGCGAATCCCGAGTAAAACGCACATGCGCGGTTCCATTGGCCGCCTGCTGGAACGAGTGCAGATGCTGATCAGAATAGTGAGGATCGAGGCAGACCACCTCGGCCTTCTGCTGCATCGCAGCCGCAAGCTGACGAGCGACGTACCCGTCGCCTGCGCCCACATCGAGCACACGGGAGGCGCCATGGATAAGCCCTTCAGCAGAGAGCAATGTGCAGAAAAAATGGGCGCGAGCAACCTCCCACGGATGGCGCGTCGCAGGTAGACCGGGCATCTCACGCAAGTCCATGGACTAAACGTACCGTCCCGACTCTGCACTAGGCGACCGCCACGGGGAACTCTGTATACGGGATGTGAATATTTATTGAATGACGAGCCACGATAATGAGAAGCCATCGTGGCGCAATGAAAGAGACCATTGATTGCTCCTTGCTGTTCCGGTGCGACTCTCCGCGACCACTCCCCGGGCCATACTGTGTTGCGGCTGCCCGCTGTTGCATTAGCTGCCCAGTGAGGTGTCGCGGATCGGGCGGTGCACCGTGTGCGTCAGTGGTAAAACGCTGCGCCACCAAAGTCTTACCCAGACACACGCTGTCCTTAGTGGGGTTTGTGGCAATCCATACGACCACTGCGGTCACCTCCTCGGCCAACCGGGCGGTACTCGGCCAAGCGGTGACCTTCACGGCGGCAGTAACCACTCCCGCAGGCACGGCGAGCGGAAGTGTCACCTTCACCAGTGACGGCAACCCACTCGGGACCGTGGACTCAGCAGGCCAGGCCACCTTCACCACGTCAGGGCTTTCGGCCGGCGAGCACACTATCGCGGCTACTTACAATGAAAACACAAACGCGAACTTTCTGGGCGGCGACGCAACGCTGACACAAACTATGAATACAGCAGGCGTGCAAGGCCTCACGGATCCGGAACTCAATGCTGGCATGAGCGCCCTATCGGACGTCATTCGCGACAGCAATGGGCAATAAGATTATTATATTGGACCTCGAACGTGCCACGGGCGGCCCCGTATCAAGATCTCTCCAACATTGACAAGCTAAGCCAGTCGGCGCAGACCAACGACGGGCGCCTACAGTTATTATCATCTTCAGATGCGCTTCCTTAACAATCCTTTTGCTGGCCGCCCGGCTTCAGACGTTAGCGACGACCCTGCCAGTCAACGAGGACACCATATGTCCACACTATTTGCAGGCATCGTCCACAGATTCGCGCGACCGCGTCGCTGCGTGTCGCCGGCGCGATCCCGCCGCAGCGCCCGATCGACCCGAAGTGTGCCCTTTAGGGCGTTGCAGCCACACGAGCAATAACAAGCCCATCGCCAGCAAAATTACGCCAGCGAAAAACAAGACACCAACCGGTGCGCCGGTGCTTGCCAAACCGCCCGTCGGCGTAGTGGCATTAGTTGTACCACCCTCGTCCGAGGATGTTGTGCTCGCCCCTCCGACATCGCTGGTAGTCATTGACGGCGTCGCCGTATCGCTATCCGAGCTGCTGGGTGCTGTCGAGCTCGACTCTGTCGTGCTACTCGCGACGGTATCTGTGACACTCGTCGATTGGGGGGTGGTGGAACTGGTATTCGTCGCAGTAACACTAGTTGTGGTTGTGGCTGTGGTAGGGGACCCAAACGCGTGCCAGGTGGTGGGAGTATCAAAGATCATCGCCGTAGTGAACGTTCCGGCCACGTCCTGAGTTAAACCATCGAGGCACCGCAGGGTGACGTCATACTCGCCGGCGGAGAGCGAGGTATTGTTTGCAGCAGCAGCGTCTTTTAGGCTAAACCCGAAGGACCTGGTGATCTTGCCGCCGCCCTCAGGAAGCGTATCCGTAGACACAACAATAATATCGCTGAGGCCGGGTCCATTTATAATAACGTTGAAACTGTCTACGGTAGTGGGGCAACCCGCGTCCGTCGTCTCTACCTGCGGAACAGTCACGTCTGTTCCCGTCGCCGGAGTTAGCGTCAAGGGACCGATCGTACCTGGCGGCGGGTCCGCATTAGCTCCTCCTACGGCAAGCATCGCGGCAGCACCGCTCACGGCAAGCATGGCTGCTCCCGACGCGAGCCAGCGGATTAACTTGCTCCTCCTATGCACGGTCACCTTATTTCAATTACTCGAGAGACTCTATCCGCATGGATCGTCAAATGTTATTTATCGCCACCCGAAGCCGCCAAAGAAATGCACCAAGAAGTCAATGATGGCACGGATTCTGGCCACCACCGCAATGATGTTGTCCAGCGGATTGCCTCCCGGGCTGGGGACCGGAGACGGTGACACAGTCACAGTCACAGTCGGAGTCGGAGTCGCCGTCACAGTCGGAGTCGGAGTCGCCGTCACAGTCGGAGTCGCCGTCACAGTCGGAGTCGCCGTCACAGTCGGAGTCGGCGACCCACCTTGGGACTCAAACACGTGCCAGGTGGTGGGAGTATCAAAGATCATCGCCGTAGTGAACGTTCCGGCCACGTCCTGAGTTAAACCATCGACGCACTGCAGGGTGACGTCATACTCGCCGGCGGAGATCGAGGTATTGTTTGCAGCAGCAGCGTCTTTCAGGCTAAACCCGAAGGGCGTGCTGATCTTGCCACCGCCCTCGGGAAGCGGAGCCGTTGACACAACAAATATATTGTTGAAGCCGGGCCCATTCACAATAACGTTGAAACTGTCTACGGTAGTCGGGCAACCCGCGTCCGTCGTCTCTACCTGCGGAACAGTCACATCTGTTCCCGTCGTCGGAGTTAGAGTCAAGGGACCGATCGTACCTGCCGGAGGATCCGCATTAGCCATGGTATTGGTAACTAACGTCGCCCCGGCTGCGACAGTCACCGCAAGCGTCGCCCAGGCAAACCGCGTTGAAAATGCATCGTTTGACATGGCATGACTTCCTTTTGGGTCATAGTGTGAACTACTTGAAGCCGACCGCCCACAGTGTGTTGATGGCCAAGTATGGCCAGCTCGTCGCCGTAGTCGTGACGATGCGACGCTGCCTTTTCAAGGTGAATGCAGAACAGCCGGCAATGGACGGCGGGATTACTACAAGCCTTACAGGGGATAGCTACTCGAAACCCGGAAGGCGCACAAACCCGTTCCCCGTACATCAGCCAACATTCCGCCAGTTCTCACATTTTAGCTAAGTGACAGATATATCGTGCCGTGGCAGCACAGCGAGGAGTGCTCAACACGATTCACAACATCGCTAAGCCCGGTTCGAGACGTGCGTCTACGTCTTGCACTTGCGAGCGCACGTTGCCTACCGCAGAATGTTGACTACGGTGAATCGTTGGACCAGGTGACGATCGATGGCTGCGATGGTGGACAACCCCAGGCACCGTGCTCGGTCGTTTCACAGTAGGTTTGGCAGCATGGCTGCAATGTCATCAAATGCGGCGAGAGCCAGTACAACCAACACCGGCAAACCAATTATCCAGGCCTGCCAGAATCCGACACGGAAGCGCGTCCAAACCATAATAATGGACCCTGCAACTAACAACACCGACCACCCGACTACGTCGAGCAAGGCCGAGCTGTCACCAGCCATCAGCGCATCAGCAGCTGGCAGCACCTGTGATGGCAGCTGGGCCGGCCTGGACTGCGCTGTGCTGACCAGCGCCGCATCGACCCGGAGGACATCAGTGGGACGCAGCGGCGGCCCGTCTGCCGTCACCAAGGTGAGCCGCCCTTGACCGCGGGATAACGGCGGCGGCAACGGATCACCAGCATGCCGCACGCGAAGCACCGCAAACGAGCTTTTGCCTTGACCGGTTATTACTGTGATCTGGTCACCGGCACGTAGCTGATCTATAGACTTAAAGGGTCCACCATAGGTCGCTCGCCGGCCGACGATCACACTGTTGCCGACTTGACCCGGAAGCGGAGTGTCTCTGCGGTGTCCAGGGCCCGACATAAGTGTTCTCGATGACGTCCCTTCCACGACCACTTCACGCAGCTGCAACCTCGACATCTCCAGAATCGCCACTGGCGTTCCAGCAGCCACCGGTTTATTGCTGTCATCCAACGGACCAACCAGTGCAACCGCATTAGCAAGCGCGCTGCGGAATTCCATAGCAAGTTTGGCTTGGTCTCGATCGTGCCGCAGGTTGCCGAGCACACTAAGTTCGATCAGAAAAGACAGCGCCAGTACCGCGAAAATACCTAGAATTTGGCTAGCCGCTTCAACTTGGAATCTGCTGCGGGATGCCAAGCCGGCCATAGGAGCGGATCGTTCGACGGACGCCGAACGCTCATGACCTTTGTTTGCAGCGAAGATGGTTCCACGACCTTCACCAAACGGGAGCGCAAACCAGCGACGGGGGACCCCCGAAGATTCACGCTGCGATTCTCTGAGCGGAGTCCCCCGTTGGGTTGTCACGACGAGTGCCGCTTCTGGGTCCGGATTACCACAGCAGCGATAACTATAAAACCAGCCAGCACGATGACAACGAGGACTGGCCACGGAAAGCTCTGCCTAGCGCCGTCGTTACTTATCGTAGTGACCGGTTGCGCACCGGGCAACGGTGCTGAGGTGGACGGTGCCGTTTGCTCTCCATCTGGTACGCGGTGAGGCGGCGTTGCCATAGCCGGTGGCGTGCTAGTAGCCCCCGATGCGACCCTACCGCCATCCATCGGCAGCGGAGGCGGCGGCGCTCCAGCCGGTTTGGCAGTACCGATGGCCTCGTAATGGGAAGGAGTGGTGAATTGCAGTGAACCGGTGAACTCGCCGTAGCTCTTCTGGGTCAGCCCATCAATACAGGAAACTGTGATGTCGTAGCGTCCACGCAAAGCGGCGTGATTCAGCTGCGCGAAGTCGGCCAACGTCACCGCGAAGTACACGTCAAAACCTGAAGAATGCGACATACCTGCCGAGATGGTAGACGTGACAACTTCGCCGTCGGCGGGAAAACCGTGACCCTTCATTCTAGCGTTGTATGAGTCGGCGCCCGCAGGGCAGCCAGCCGAGGTGCGCAGCCGAATAGCAGTTAGATCGCTACCCGAACCCGGAATGATGGTCACTCCGCCAATCGAATCGACAGCAGCGGATACCGGAGCCGGTGATAACGCTACCCCAAGTGCAATCGCTAGCGAGATAAAAACTTGGAACAATCGGTTCATTAAGCTCCCTTGCCAGCCATGAGCGGGAACCGGTGTGACAGGCACCGGTTCCCGCTCACGAGTTACTCAGAGGGCGGTCACGAGTGCTATGCCGCCGACATGAACTGATGGGATTGCGGCACCTGGATGTGGCTCACCCAGGTGCCGCAACCAGCTAGAAGGTGAAGGTCGCTGGCGGCGCCGAGGTCGACGGCTGGAATGCCGCAGGATTGTTCGGCACGAAGGTTGCAGTGATCGAGTGCGATCCCCGTGGCAGGATCACAACCGCCGGACCTGCGTTGCCGAAGAACGCCGGTGCCGATCCAATGACGGTGGTCCCGTCTTTGAACTGAACGGTCCCAGTAGCGTTAGCGGGCGTCACGCTCGCCTGAAGGATCACGATGCCCCCGAGGAACGGAAGGGGAATCGGGGTCGCGGAGAGCGTGGTTGTCGTAGCTTGCGCCCCCGGCACCGGGGTCGGCGACGGCGACGGACTTGCCGATGGGCTCGGCGACGGGGTCGGTGACGGGCTCGGGCTCGGCGACGGGGTCGGTGACGGGCTCGCGCTCGGAGTCGGCGACGGGGTCGGGCTCGGGCTCGGCGACGGAGTCGGTGACGGGCTCGGGCTCGGCGACGGGCTCGGGCTCGGCGACGGGCTCGGCGACGGAGTCGGTGACGGGCTCGCGCTCGGAGTCGGCGACGGAGTCGGCGACGGGCTCGGGCTCGGCGACGGGGTCGGTGACGGGCTCGGGCTGGGTGATGGTCCGAAGGTGTGGTACGTCGTGGGTGTGTCGAAGATCATCGCCGTGGTGAACGTGCCGAACACGTCTTGGGTCAAGCCATCGACGCACTGCAGGGTGATGTCGTATTCGCCGGCGGATAGTGAGGTGCTGTTGGCTGCGGCGGCGTCTTTCATGCTCACCTGGAATGGTGTGCTGAACGGACCGCTGTGGGCGCCGGATGCATCGGAGGTGGATACGACAAAGATGTTGTTAAAGCCGGGCCCGTTGGCGACGACGTTGTAGCTGTCGGCAGTGTCGGGGCAGCCGTCGCTGGTTGTGACGGTGGGAACGGTGGTGTCGGTTCCGGTGGTCGGGGTCAAAGTCAGGGAGCCGAGGGTTCCCGGGGGTGGGTCGGCATTAGCGACCCCGGCGGCGAACACTCCCGCCGTGCTGCCCACGGCCAGCACGGTGGCTGCCGTCAGCTGGCGGATGAATTTATTAGCACGCACGATGGAACTCACTCTCTTGTGTTAACAAAGAAGGGTGAATCACGGAGTTTGGATCGCTGTGGAGCCGCAGTTGGGGTTCGTTCCAAAACCAAACCGCTTGATGGTGTCGGTGTTTTGGCACACCAGCGAGCTTGGTCCGACAAACACCTGGTTGGTCTCTGTGCCGGCGCCGATCTGGCTATTGGGCACGACGTTGTAAACGTCTCGTGACATGGTCTGGCCAGAGTTCATCGCCAACGGCACGACCGTGTTGATTTCACCTAGCACGGTAAAGCCATGCACGTCGGCCTCTTCCCTGCTGGACTGCGCGATGAACTTCGGAATCGAGTAAGGTTCGATCTGATTCGCCGCGGTCAGTAGGTTACCGGTGTTTTCCAACAGCGGGTTTCCGTTGGCATCGGTCTGCTTAATGCAGGTGTGACCGGCTTGCGACGTGAAATCCGCCGCGTCGGTGAATCCCAGCGACTGCAGGAAAAACCGTCGAGTACCCGAACCGAACTGCGGCAACATCGGCTGAATTGAAGCGATCTGGCAATTGTAGATACTGGTCAACTGCGCCACGGTCAACGACTTGGGCACACTGGTACCGATCCGCGTCGCATACGTCAGCGCATCGACGGCGAAGGGGATGTAGGTCAGATTCTGCCCAGCACGGCTGGCCGCGTCGTTCGCCGACGAACGAGCAAACTGAAGGCATCCATCACCAGCCTGCTGCGACGCCACCAAGGCATTAATCCCAGCACCCGACCCAGACGGACGGGTGATGTTCGTGCACGCCGCAGTGGACTTCGTCGACATCGTCTGGTTCGGCGTGGTCGCAGCGTCATACGACCCGATCACCTTCGTACCATTGATCGTCACCACGTTGGACAGACCGTTCATCACACCTTGCGTGGTGTCCGAACCGCTCCCAGCCAGGTCACGAAACGTCGGCGTACCGGACGGATCGGCCAACGCTGACCCCACCGTCAGCGACAACGTCGCCACGCATGCGCCAGCGGCCAAGAGGAAATTCCTCTTTCGCATGTGCTGATATCCTTTTCAACGCAGGAATGCACGGACTGCTGTCCGGGCACGCGCCAGTGACCGACAACCAAGGCTTGCCAACCGAGGTCGATCACTGACGTCTTGCTTGCTACAAGTCAGCCGGGTCAGCGACCGGAGCGGACACTCCTGTCGCTACTCGGTTGGCGTCACCTCCTTTCGCAAGCGCCGGCGAATCGCGGCGCCAATCCGGTGGGCGGCCGGCGAGTGCAACACCGGCGAGGACGTTGCAGCCAAGCCGCCGGAGATCAGGGTCGCCATGAGCAAGCCACCGACCCAGGCAGGTGCAGGAAGCGCCGGCGTACGCCGTAACACTCCAGCGGCCTGCTGCGCCACGTTGGACGCCGGCGAAGAACTCGATGTGGCCGGTGCCCCGCCTGGAGCTCCTGAGGTGGGTGATCCGCCGCCGGTGCTTGACCCAGTTTGAGTGGAGCCAGACGTGGTACCGGAATTGGTGGCTGAGCCGCCTGCCGCGTTGCTAGAGGTGGCAGAGCGCTCGGTCGACGGCTGGTTGGCTGGCGAACCGGGCGTCTTGCCTGCCTGTGCCTCTATGGTCGCGGCGGCGGCGGTGGTCTGGGCCTTGAGCTTGTCGGGCAGCGGCGCCATGCCGAGGGGGAGCTGGCCGGGTTGGACACCTGGCTGCTGGCCCGGATCGGCTGCGTAGCGCAGGAACGCAGCGTAATCCTTACCAGCGGCGGTGTCTAAAGTGGACGGCGCAGCCACCGCGTAGCTCAGCGCGGTGAGTGGGTAGGCGCTTGGGTTGGTGCTGAGCGGATCAGAACTCAGCACGCCCGCTACCGGGCTGGGCTTCATGGCTGCTTCACCGGCAAGCAAGCTGGCAGTAGTCGGAGCGACGAACTGCCCGGCTGCGTTGCGGAGTTGCGCGGTCTGCAGCCCGTAGCGAGTGGCGGTCGCCGCGTCCACGACCGCGAGGATCGCCCGCGCGCCGGGCGCCTGCCGGTCGACTTTCGTAATCGTGGGTGTCTTGCCGTCACTTCCCACTACGGTCGTCCGCGCCTGGGTGTCGCCACGGCTGGCCGCGCGCCCAGCCTCATGCATGTCGTTGGCAAATGGATGGCCGTCCAGCGTGCAGATCTTGCCGATGATGGTGTTACCCAGATTCTGATCAGTGCAACTTTGGTCATTGCGGGGGAACGTGGATGTCGGCAAGACGAGATCCTTGTTGTTCGGATTGACGACCATCCCGTGCGGGTCCGGCTTGCCGGCAAGGAACGCGCTGGCGTCCGGGTCGGCTTTGATCCAGGTCCACAGCATCGAGGTGAGATCTGAGGTGCCGAATTGTACTAGTGCGTCCGGCGGCGTGTTACGATCCGCGAATCCTTTATAGTCTGGGTTGAGATCGAGGAATTCGGGATCCACCGTCAAGCCAGCAGGGTTGTTTTTTAAATAGTCCTGCACGCCCGCGACCGCCCGTTGGTAAGATTGAGTAAGCAGCTTAGCCACCAGCCGGGGGGTCAGTTTCATGGATGTAAACCGCTGACCGTCCAGCTGCAGATCAGCGGCAGATGCGCTGGCATAATTAGGTTGGTGTTCGATAAGAAACGCTATGGTTAATCCAGATAGCGCCACCGGCGCGTACACCAGTGGGTGGTCCGCGGGTGCTTGGTCGGGAGGGATCGGATTGGTCACCAAGGCTAGGCCAGGAGTACTTCCATCCAGCACCTGGCTACGGGAGGTGTCGTCGCCGAGCTGGACGTAGCTGTACAGTGCACCGCCACCGGCGCACAACACCGGTTGCCAGCTGCCGACAGCGTCAGATGCGAGTTCATGGCCGATTATGCGGCGTTCGGGCGATCCAAGCGGGCAGGCCTGACCCACCGGCAGGAACTCGAGCGGGAAGACAATGCGATTGTCCCAGTTGGACTGACTCAGCGGTGAAGAATTCAACCGGTTCAGGCCGTTACCGTCCTGGGTCTTGCCGTCAACCTCGGTGGTGCCGCGCGGTACGACGACCAACCAACACTTGCGCCCGGTGGTAATTCCGCCCGTGGTCACCGGATCACCACAGCCCAAGCCTGCGGCCTGGCGCACGGTTTGGACCTCGAAGTACTCCAAGCCGGTTCCATCACCGTGAGTACGAGCAAGCGGAACCTCGTTAGTTATCTGAGAATCGTAGAAATCGCTCCGGTTGGAAGTCGCCGGATCAGTTGGTTTATCCTTGCCCACGGCCCAGAACGGCACATAGACATTGGCAGTATCGCCTGCTTTCTGTTTGATAGTCTCCTTGGGGTCGGCCAGATTGAAGCCGTAGCTGACCTGCCGGCTGCGCACGAAGTCTCCAGCAGCTGGCGCAGTCTGGGTGCTCGAGCCACCGTATTGGCATTGCATACGGTCCGGACCGGCAGGATCATCTCCCCAGCACTGCATAATTTGCAAGAAATTCACATTGAACTGGCCGCTGGTGGGAAGCGTCGGTGCGCCACCGGTCCATGTGACCGTAACCGTCTGGTTGATAAGATTCTTGGTCTGGCTGACGGTCACCTTGAGGTCTTTGAACGGGCCCGCCGGATCACCTGACTTTGTCATGGCCGAGTCGGTCGATGCACCGTCCGCAGCGGCCCGCGGCGCCGGGGGCAGAAGGCTGACCATGCTGCCGCCCAGCATCATCGCTAGCAGTGCGACCACCACGCGCCGGGCATTCATGGCTGCGCCCCTTCGCGGCCGCGCATCTTGCGGGCGACCAGCGGTGGTCCAAGGACCAGGCCAATGAGCAACACTGCGGCGAGTGACCCCAGAACCATCTGCCGCCGGTTGTCGGCAACGTCGACCGAGACTGGCACGGCGGATACACCACTGGAGCCGGAACCACTTGTCGATGACGCACCGTTGATCACTTCACCCGTTGCTGGATCGATGGTGGTACCAGCCCCACCGCTCGGGTCCGAGCCAGCTGCCAGCGATCCCGATCCCGTATCACCAGGGGAACTGCCTTGCGTGTTACCGCCACCTGATCCGCCGGACCCGCCAGCTGCGCCACCTCCACCAGCCGCCGCCCCCCCGCCGTTAGCCGCTCCACCGGTGTTACTGGTCGGAGTTGAGGCGCGCGCGCCTGCGGTGCCGGTGGCGCACTGAGTCGGACCCTTTGCGTCACACGGCTGGGGCTGTGGCGCAGTCTGTGCCACGAGATTGCCCCCGTTGGGGGAGACCGTCGGGTTGTGGCATCCGGTCAAGTTGTTGCGGTCGAGCTTGTGTGTCGCGCCGGGAATCTGATTCGTCTGATCGATACCGGCCTGCACCAGGTTGATCGGCAGCGGCGAATAACCCAGCGAGTCCGCCTGCTGCTGACCCTCACACAGGAAGTAGTAGTTGAATTCCGAGAGCGTGCGGCCTTTTTCGGTGTTGAAGTTGTTTGTGGTGTCCTTGGGAATGATCATGTAGCTGTAACTGGACAGCGGGTAGGTTCGCGGATCACTGTTGATGTAAACCTGACTGAGATCCTGGGTAAGGTCCTGGTGCAGTCTGGCCTGGAGTAGCGCGACCGCGACGCTGCCCGCAGTGGGTTCGACGTAATAATTGGCCTTGTTGAGCACCTTTGCTACCGGGAAGCCGGCGTTTCGGGCATAGGAGTACTCGACGTAGGTAATGGCGCCCTCGCTGGAGTCCTGCGCGACGAAGCCGGCTACACCCTGGGACTGCGCCTTGGAAACCATGTCACTGGTGGTCGGGTAGAAAGACGTGAAGCCACAAGGGGTGACGTTGCGGCCAGCCCGGTGGCAATAAGCGTCCCACTGGCCGCCGAACTGGCTGGCCATCCATGCGGTGAACTGCGCGGTGGCGCCGGAGCCGTCTGACCGCACCACCGGCACGATCTTTCGCGCGGGCAGCGTCAACCCAGGGTTGTCGGCCTTGATCGCAGGGTCGGACCAGTTGGTGATCTGCTGGGTGAAGATCTTGGTGATGGTGTCACCGGACAGCCGCAGGTTCGTGACCCGCCTGTTGCCGATCTTGAGGTTGTACATGATGGACGTGCCACCTGCGACAATCGGCATATATCCGAACGCCCTAGGCGGCAGGGGATCGAGAACGCCGCCGTCGCTCAAGCCGTAGGGAATCTCTGAGATTGCGAAGTCGACTTGGCCGGCCCGGAAGTCGTTACGACCGCTGGTCGAACCGTTGCCCGAGTAGTTCACCGTCATGCCATAGTTGTTGTTGACATTGCGCCGCCACTGATCCAGCGCGTTCTGGCTCCACGTTGAGCCGGAACCGCTGATCGGGACGTATCCGGCCGCGCTCGCGCTTGATGCGAACAGCACCTGTAACGGCAGCACGATGGACAGCACTGCGACCAGCCCCGCGAAGCGACACAGACCCGGTCTACGACGTGGCATAGTTAGCCCCCATCCGGCGCATCTGGTCTCGTTCGGTGAAGCGGGCAAGATCTTGCTGCGACTGCTGGGCACGTGCCCGCTGCGCCCTCGGCGACAGTTCACCCGCCGGGCGCCCACCTAGCGCTCTCGCCAGGGCAAACAGCACCAGTACCAGCACCAGAAGCACGACCGCGGCACCGAACGCACGGGCGACCATGGTGTGCTCCGGTGACTGCGAGAACGTGAACGTGGCCAGCGGCAGCGAGACCATCGGCCCGCCGAAGATGTTGAAGTTCAAGCTGGCGCCGAAACCCGCCGTGAGCAGCACCGGAGACGTCTCACCGATGCCTCGCGCTGCACCGAGTAGCACCGCGGTGGTGAGTCCGGAGCGCGCGGTCGGCAGCACGACATGCCACACCGTGCGCCATTGCGGTGCTCCCATGGCCAGTGAAGCCTCCCGCAGCGACCCGGGAACTAACCTGATCACCACGTCTGAGGCGCGGATGATGATCGGCAACATCATCACGCTGATCGCTAATCCAGCCGCCAGACCCGATTTGACCAGCCCCAGGGTGAGGATCACCGAGGCGAGAATGAACAACCCCGCCACGATGGACGGCAGCGCCGTCATCGCCTCGACGACGGTGCGCACGAACTTTGGCAATGGCCCTCGGGCCTCATTGAGATACACCGCACAGGCCAGCCCCAGCGGGATGGTGATGATCAGCGCAATGGTGATTTCGATCAACGTGCCAAACACACCGTGCACAATGCCGCCGACCGTGAGTGGGTCGAGCGGACCGGCCCGCTGCATGTCAGTGGTGAAGAAGTTCAGATGCGGCAGCGCCTCGCGCCCCCGCCAGAAGGTGAAGCCGACGATGAACACCAGGGCAATCAGCGCGACGGCGGCCAGGCTATGGACGATGACCGAAGCTAGCCGATCCCGGACCGCGCGGGGGTCGTCTTGCAGTGACACCAGCACTCCGTACAGCAGCAGGAAAGCCAGGTAGGCCACCACCACAAAACTGCCGAAGCCGGCCGAGGCGATCACCCGAGTGTTCAGAAACGCTGCCAGGCTCAGCGCGGCCGCGCCCGCACCGACGATCACGACGACATCGGCTTGGCCACGCACCACCGTCGAGCGGCGGACCTCGACGGCAGGGCCCGTATCCGGTGCCGGCGGTGCATCAAGGGCCGCCGCCCGACCGCCGCGATAGGGAGGTGAGGTCGTCGTCATGTCATCTGGCCGGAGCGAGTGCGAGCGATGACCGCCGATGCGCCGAAATTCACCACGAGCGTCAGTGCGAACAGCGCCAGCCCCGCGGCCATGAGAGCAGAGAGCTCGAACGGGCTGGCTGCCCCGAACTTGAGCGCGATCAACGAGGACACCGAATTCGCGCCACTGCGGAGGATCTCCGGCTGGATCTTGAAGGTGGGGCTGATGATCATATAGACGGCGATCGTTTCGCCCATGGCCCGGCCGAGACCGAGCATCGTGCCGCCGATCATTCCGCCTCTGCCGAAGGGCAGCACGACGGCGCGGATCATTCCCCAACGGGTTGCACCCAGTGCGTAGGCGCCTTCACGCTCCCCAATCGGAGCCTGCGTGAAGGACTCCCGCATTACCGAGCAGATGATCGGCATGATCATCAGTGCGACCACGATCCCCGCGATGAACGTCGAGGATTTGTAGATCGTCAGGTCCTCCAACGGGTTATTGGGGTCCGCATCGCGGATACCGAGAAACGGAACCCACCCGAAGTGCGAGGAGAGGAATTTGGCGAGCGGGATGACCTTCTCGCTGAGGAAGTAGAACCCCCACAGGCCGAACACCACGCTGGGCACGGCAGCCATGAGATCGACCAGGTTAATCAAGCCACGACGCAGCTTGCGGGGTGCGTACTCGGAGATGTACAGCGCTACCCCGGTAGCCAGCGGCACCGCAAAGATGACCGCCACCATCGCGATGAGCAGCGTGCCCACGATGACCGTTGCGATACCGAAGTTATGCGACGACGGCTCCCAGGCCTGGACGTAGAGAAATTTCGGCCCGTCATCGGCCAGCGCCTGCGCACCTCGATAGAAGAGAAAGAGCCCGATCGTGCCCATGATGATCAGCACGGTCAGGCCGGCGCCCCGCAGCGACAGGTGGAACACCCGGTCGGCACCACCGGCGACCGACCGAACCTTCCTCGCCGGCTCCGCCGGGCTGTCCGGGCCCGGTACCGGCGCCATGACGACAGTCGTCACCGATACATCACCTGCACGGCCGTCGACGGCGCCGTCTCAGCAACCAGTTGCAAGAACGCATCGCAGGTGAGCCGGGCGCGGACCTGGCGCGGGTAGCTGCGCGCCGCGGT
>JAJPIR010000352.1 GCA_021324675.1 Actinomycetota bacterium | reverse complement strand
GCGAGTACGCCAGCGCCCCCGACGTTGCTGAGCACAGCCACCGCTGATCCGGCTGGGACAGGCTGCCAGCACAGCAAGGCGGTAGTCGCGACAAGGTCGGTGAGGGTGTCGACAGGAACGACACCGGCCTGGCGGTACAGCGCATCGCGCATAGTGGCAGGTGTGGCTGCGGCAGCGGTATGCGATGCTGCGGCGCGCTGGGCAGCCTCGGTGGTCCCGGTGCGCAGGGCTATCAGGGGCTTTCGCGGCGCAAGGTGGCGGGCCAGCCGGCTGAACTTGTGGGGATTGCCGAAAGATTCGAGATACATCACGGCGATCTCGGTGCGGTCGTCACCCAGCCACCAGCGCAGCAGGTCATTGCTGCTGACGTCGTACCTGTCACCCAACGACACCAATGTCGAGACCCCGAGACCGAGATGGCCGAGTTCGTCGAGGAGTGCAATTCCTGCGCCACCGGACTGGGTGACCACGCCGACCGGGCCACCGGCCGCAGGCTGATCGGAGAAGGTCGCATCCAGCCGCGCCTGGGGATCGGTGTTGACCAGACCGAGGCAGTTCGGTCCGACCAGCCGCATTCCATACTGGCGCAGCGCGTCGAGCAGAGCGCGCCGCAGCGGCTCATTGCCGGTGATCCCCGCGGTGATCACGAGTAGCGCTCGCACTCCCTGGCGCCCGCACTGCTCGGCGACACCGGGCACGGCGTGTGCTGGCACGCACACCACCGCCAGGTCGGGAACCTCGGGCAAGGCAGCCACGCACGGAAAGCTGGGTATCCCGGCGATCTCGGTAGCGTTCGGGTTGACCGCGAAAAGCCGGCCGGTAAAGCGACCTTCGTGGACCCTGCGCAAGATCGCCTGCCCGATTGAATCCTCGCGCCGGCTCGCCCCGATGACTGCGACCACGCGTGGCGTCAGGATTGACCGAAGGCTGGCCGAGTCGGCTCGTTGCTCACGTTGCGTGACCGCATCGCGGTAGCATTCATCGAGCTCCAGCGGCATCGTCAAGTGCAGCACCGGCCCGTCGCGGTGAATCGACACCGCGAGTCCGGAGTGCACGAAGACGTCCAGCATCCGGCGGTTTTCCGCGAGGACCTCGGCCACAAGGCGCCGGACCCCGCGATCACAGGCCAGTGACACCAGATACTCCAGCAGCAGAGTGCCGAGCCCGTGTGCCTGGATGGCGTGGTTGACCACCAGGGCAACCTCGGCCTCGCCCGGATCGTCGAGCACCTCGTAATGGGCGACCCCGATCAACCCGCCGTCAGCGAAGGCACCAAGTGCACCGCGGTGGGCATCGTCCTCTGTGGTCAGGCGCATTGCGAACGCGGCCAGGTGAGCCGATCCGAGGGTGAAAAACCGCAGATATCGGTCGCGTTCGGGTAGCTGCTCATGGAGGTGAAGGACAGCGGCCGTGTCCGAAGTGACCAGCTGCCTGATCGTGACCATGCGACCGTCGGTCAGCAGGGCCTGCCTTGCCGGTACCGCCATGTCGTGCTCCCCTCGGGCTGTCAGGAGAAGGTGCGGGCGGTTCGGGGCATGAGCAAGTCAGTTACCGGACGCCTCGGGGTCGTTGCAATGGGTGATCCGAAACCGATGCGCAGGATGGCCTGCGGCTCGAGTGTCGTCTTCAGGGCACGGCGCAGCTCGGCGCGGATGTGGGGAACCTCGATCGGCTGCGACAGAAAAGATGCGGACAGGCCCGCAGTCGTGGCGGTCAGCAGCACCTGCTGGAGTGCCAGGCCGGCTTGAAGTTCGGCGAGGGGACCTTCATGGAAGGAGCACAGCACGACGAGGAGGGGTTCGGACTCGAAGTCCTTGCCTGCTGTTCTGACATGGCCCCGACCGGCGGTGAAGTCCCGCAGTACCCACTCATCTTGCGGTTCCGGCTGGGGGCCGCCCGCGCTGACCGGCACGCCATCCCGGTGGGCACCCTCACGACCGGTCCATGCCGCCAGCTCGGACCGGAAGTCGGGATCGGCCATCTGCTCGCGGTGTGCACGCGCCACGAGGCCACGAACCGCGGCATGCTGGTCACGACCGGACAGCGCGTACAACCACCCCCGTTCCGACTCCGCCGCGCGCAAGAGTTGACTGCGATGGCTGGCAGGAACCGGCGCATCGATGAAGGGCCGGCGGTTGGTTCGCCTGGTACGCACCGCCTGCGCGAGGCGGGCGAGCTCAGGGGTCTGGCGGGCGTGCCCGCCGTACCGGACCACGGCCAGCGCGCCTGACCCGTCAGTTCCGGGCCGGTAGCCATCCGGCAGCAACGTCACCAGCGGGCGCACTCCATGTCCCTGGAGCGCCAACCGCAGATTCAGCAGTGCCGCGCCGCAGGAAAGCCGCAGCTCGCGCTGTTCCGGGTCGGTTGCGGGCAGCCTCCGGTCCAGATCAGCATGCAGCTCGATCTGCTCAGGCAGGACCCGAAATCGCCACGGCTGGCTGTTATGCAGCGACGGCGCCAGGGACGCTGCCTCCAGCACACCGGTGATCTCGGTGGGGGAAAGCCCCAGAGCTGCGGGTACCGGGTTCATGATCATGCACCTCTACTGCGCTGTCGCGGCCGCCCCGCAGCGATCTCGACCGAGTCAGACGGGCGGCGTCCTGGCCCATGATGTGCTCGGGGTAGCCAAGCCGGACACAGTCGAAGGTCCCTAGTTGGTGGGGCGGTCAGCTACCGGTTCAGGGCCTTGGCGATCAACGACCCGACACGGCAAGCTGAAATGACCGATACAGTCAGGTCATCCGCCGATGCGGAGCACTGATGCCAGAGGAGAAACCGGCACCGCCCGGATGCACTGCACCTGCCCCGGTCACTGCGGGGTTGGGCGGGCTGCGGCTGGACGAATTGCTCAGAGAGGTCCAGGACCGCCTTGCCCAGATCGTCAAAACCAGAGATCGGCTGGAGGGGTTGCTCGATGCCGTCATGGCAGTCGGTGCAGGGCTGGAACTCGACTCCACCCTGCGTCGTATCGTGCAGGCCGCGGCCGACCTGGTCGACGCTCGCTACGGCGCACTGGGCGTCCTCGGCCCCCATGAAGGACTGTCCGAGTTCGTTTACGTGGGTATCAGTTCCGAGGAGCGAGCCCGGATGGGGCACCTGCCTGAAGGGCGGGGCCTGCTTGGACTGCTGATCCAGCACCCGCAGGTAATCCGGCTGCCCGACCTCGGTCAGCACCCAGCGTCAGTCGGGTTCCCGCCTCATCATCCACCGATGCGCAGCTTTCTCGGTGCGCCCGTGCGGGTGCGTAACGAGGTGTTCGGCAACCTCTACATGACCGAAAAACGCAATGCCGCTGAATTCACCGCAGACGATGAAGTGGTGCTCCAGGCGCTCGCCGCGGCCGCCGGAGTTGCGATAGAAAATGCCCGCCTGTTCGAACAAGCCCGGATGCGTCAGCGTTGGCTGGAGGCGTCGTCCGAAATCCGGGCAGAGCTGCTCGCTGGGGCGTCTACCGGGGACGCACTGCGGCTGGTCGCCCAACGCGCACTCGAGCTATCAGCTGCCGATGACGTGCTGATCCTGCTCGACGACGCCGATGAGCCGGACATGCTGGCCGTCCGCGCCGGAGCCGGCGAGCGGAGTGTGCTCTTGACCGGATGCACCATCGCTGCAACCGCACCGGCCATCGAGGACGTGTTCCGGTCAGGCACCACCATGCTCGTCCCCGATCTCGCTGCGAGCTTGGGCGGCTCGCTCGATGACAGAAACGACAGGTTCGGGCCGGCCCTGGCCGTGCCGTTGCGCTCGCCTACCGGCGTTAGCGGGGTCCTGATGGCCATCCGGGACAAGGGCGCTGTGCCCTTCGAGCCGGCACAGGTACCGGTGCTCGCCTCGTTCGCTGATCAAGCAGCGCTGGCCATGGAGGCGGCCCAGGCCCAGCAGGCCCAGCGGCTATTGGATGTGCTCGCCGATCGTGACCGGATCGCCCTGGACCTGCACGATCATGTGATCCAACGCCTGTACGCGGCCGGAATGACTTTGCAAGGCACGTTGCGTCTGATCAGCGGGCCCGAAGCCCGCACCCGGATCCAGAAAGTGGTCGAGCAGCTCGACGAGACCATCCGTGACATCAGAACCTCCATCTTCGATCTGCAGACCACGGCCGATAGTGGCAGGGGTGGTGGCCTGCGCCGCCGGTTGCTTGACGTAGCCGCCGAAGCGGCGGCCGGATCTGGGTTGTCACCGTCGGTGCGCATGTCCGGGGCCGTGGACACCCTGGTGCCTGCGGCCATCGCCGAGCATGCCGAAGCCGTGGTCCGGGAAGGCGTGAGCAACGCCGTGCGGCATGC
>JAJPIR010000334.1 GCA_021324675.1 Actinomycetota bacterium | reverse complement strand
GCCGGTTGAGCCGGAGGTGTAGATCACATACGCCGGGTGGCTGGGCCGCAGGACGGTGGTGCGGTCGGTGTCGGTGGGATTAGCGCCTGGGTATCCCTCCAGCAGGGCCACAGCGTCATCGGCGTCAAGCACCAGTTGCGCCGTGGTGGTCTCGCCGGGGACCGATGCTGTGGTGTGGCTGGTCGTGAGCAGCAGGGCCGGGTGCGCATCACGCAGCATGAACTGGAGGCGCGCCATAGGGTAGTCCGGGTCGAGGGGCAGGTAAGCCGCACCGGCTTTGAGCACCCCCAGGATGGCGACCACCAGTTTCAGCCCCCTGGGCAGCGCCAGGGCCACCGTCTGCTCGGGGCCCACGCCCTGGGCGATGAGTGCGTGGGCGAGTTGGTTAGCGCGGGTGTTGAGTTCGGCGTAGGTCAGTGTGGTGTCGCCGCACACCACCGCAGGCGCATTGGGCCTGGTCGCCACCTGGGCTTCGAACAACACCGGCAGACAATCCCCCGGGATGGGCGCAGGAGGTGTGTTGTGGTCGACAAGCAGGCGGTGGCGCTCGTGCACGGTCAGTAGATCAATCGCGCTAATCGGCTGATCGAGGCTAGTGGTGGTCAGTGTTTCGAGCAATGTCACAAAGCGTTGGTGGTGGGCGGTTAAATCCTCAGCGCTGCAGACGTCTGGGTGTGCATACCAGCCGATCTCCGGTGCGGAACCGTCGCGCCTATCCCACACGACAACAGACAGATCAGTGACCATCCCCAAGGAAAGAGTTCGCGCAGCAGCACGGTACCCGGCAAAATGCAAGTCGTAATCGAAAGACATAATATTGATTAGCGGCGCAAACGATGTGCCGATTGTGCCGGGTCGGCCGAGATCGCGATAGAGGTCTTCTCCTCGGTACCGTTGGTGTTCTATGGTGTCGCGGACCTCTTCCGCCACGTGCGCGACCAGGTCTGACAGGGACATGTCGGGGCTGATGGACAGCCGTAGCGGTAAGACATTGGACACCATGCCCGGTGTCTGTTTCAGCACCCATCCCTGCCGAGCGGTGAACGGCAGCCCCAGGACCACATCGCGGGCACCCGTGAGACGGTGCACGTACAGTGCAGTTGCCGCGATCACAATACGCGACCAAGAAATCCCGGCCCGGTGCGCTGTTGCTGTTAACATGCCCATGTTCGACGGTGATAAGCAGCTCGTCTGAGAAATCTGATGTTGAGGTATGGACGATGATCGACGCACCAGCCTGGCCGGCTGTGGATGGTCGATAAAACGTTTCACCCAATATGCTCGATCTTGGGTGTACTGTTGGGATTCCCGATACGCCCTATCGTCGTCGACCAGACTTTGGAGCGAACCAGACCCATTGCTAGAATACGGTCGGCCGGTAGCGAGTGCCGAATACGCTTGTGCTACCTGGTGTGCTACGAGAGAATAGCCGTATGCGTCCATCACGATGTGGTGATAGACCTGATACCACACGAAACGTTGAGGTCCTTGCTTGATCAGCGCATAACGAAACAGCGGACCGTTCACCAGATCCATTGGTCGGGCAAGATCGGCAGTCATCCAGGCTTCCGCGGCCACACCTGGGAAAGCGTCGTCACTGACATCAACAAACGACATCACCCACTCCAGGTCCCGCTGAAGGATTTGTCGCGGTCCGTCCTCGGTTTCAACGAATCGGACGTGTAGCGCCTCCACCTCGTCAGCAACGTGCCGCAGCGCCGCCTCAAACAATACCGGATCAACTGGTCCGTCAATGGTGAGGTATTCACCGATGTTGTAGACCGAGTTAGGTGTACTCCACTGTTTTTCGGCAAGCCAGATCTCGCATTGGGCAGCGGATAACGGAAATGTAGTATCGGCATTAGCAGAGAGGGTCATGATCTGCTCCGTCTTCCGTTTGCCCTACAGTGTCGCTTTGCTAAGGAGTGCGTACTATTGGGTAATTATTGGATCGATCATTGAATTAGCATCGTCGAGAATTTTGACCTAAGCTCAATGCGATACGTCTGGTTCTTTATCACGCATTCATTGACGCCGAGATCCCTAGCGCGTCGCCGCAGTGGGTTGAGGTTCCCCTTTGATGACCTGCAATCGGCTGCGCAAATACCTGCACGCCGTGAAGGATCAAACAGCCGCGGGCAGGCGCGGTGCCCTGGTCGTGCAGGATCGCGTCTCTGCCCGGAGGTATTTGCGCTGGTAGACGCATCCAGAAAAGCTTTCCCGGGCAGCTGGTCCCGACGACTTGATGTAGTCATCCCGATGGGCCGGAGCTGGTCGAGCCAGTGTGGCCGTTCCCAGCGGATAATGTGCTCGGTGCCCGGATAGCACGCCACCAACTCGCGCGACGATATGTAGCACAGGCGGTAAGCTGGCTCCAAGGCTGCTTTCCTGGTCTGCACGCTATGCACAGGTTCACCCAAGGCGTCTCCCATTCACACCGTCCTGTGGCCGCAATCACCGAAACGTCTTCGAAACATTTGAGAATATGAGGCGCGGCAACTTCGGCGCGCTGGTCAAAGGAGGGAGCATGTAGCTCTCATAGACAGCGGCGCGAGCCAGCGCACGTAACAACCGGGAAGGAAGAGCGCATAAGGAACTGCTCGCTCAGTCAGCTGCACCATCGTGTGCGAATGCCCCACGGGGCCGGTCATCAACGCTGAGCTGGGTCGCGATGTGATAGAGCAGATAACCTCCCGTACCAAATACGACGACCGTGGCACACCCCTAGCAATCAGTAAGACCCTGCTAGGCGACCCCAGCCAGATCATCGTAATTTCGATTCTTTGTGGGCATGGCAAAGTTCCGGCTTCATCCCGACCATTCCGCAGGCGGAGTCTGCCGTAACATGCGTAGCCCACGCTAGGAACTACCTGCACTCTCTAAGAACGGGGCGCCCTCCCCAACATCCGCCGCAACTTCGCTGAACTCGACTGCGCTCTACAAATGTGAGCCCGCAGACCTCCCAGCTGCTCTGACGAGAAATATAGCATTGACGAGAAAAGTTGACACTCGAACAATTCTCGGCCTGTTTTAGCGACTCATTGATTGAACATACCGTCCGTCACATTGATCGGTAACTCCCCTACATGGGTTCCGCAGCGCAGCTATCTGGTCACCAACCGTATACCTGCCGAGGCTCGGGATCACACGGACAGATGACTCCCGTTCGAGTCTGCTATGCGGATTGTCCTTTTTGTAAAACTACTCCCATACGGGGAACTCCCTGCCGCTTGAGCCCCCTCAAGTTTCAGCGTTCTTGCAAATGCACGCGATGTTTGGTTTGGGCCG